>JARBUQ010000082.1 GCA_029239545.1 Paenibacillus sp. | reverse complement strand
GGAAATGAGTGATATTCTCTCTGAATCTACCATAATGTGGAGATGCAAACAATGAATATTTTAGCAGAAGGTATCTGGGTCATTACACCCGCCTTTTTTTTGAGGTTTTCGGTGTTTCGAACTCTCATCATCGGTTTAATAAGAAGCAAGGGCGGATAACGTCTATTTGTACCCCCAACATTTGTCATAGACGTTCGAACCATATAACATACTTGTTTTTTGCACAACAAGAATCAAGTATAATACAACGTCTCCTATGCAGAAGGACATCCGTTACTCAGCCCAAAATTACCCTTCAAGGCGCAGTGTTGCGCTAAGCTTTGCAGGGCGATTCAACAATCTGATTAAGGTGGTGCTTTGTTATGGAATTGGCGATTATTGTAGTGGTTGCCGCACTGATTATTGCGGGACTGGTGATGCGAGGTCGAAGTTGGACAACAATGCTCGCAGGAAGTGGAAATACAGCGGACGAGGTTCATACCAAATATGCGTTCCTGAAGGCTAATCAAGTAAAATGCAAGCTGCGCTCTGAAGATAGTCCAACTATGGGTGCAGTCCAAGGGGGAGCTTACACGGAGGGTGCAACCAATGTGAAGCTGGACGTGCATAAGAAGGATGTTGACCGCGCAACGGAGCTGCTTGAGACGTTCGACAAGGAAGCTGAGTATTCATTGAATGGACTGGGATCATAATTAATAGGACCTGGCGGACAAACGCCAGGTCCTTCTTTAGCTTACGCGGCTTCGGTTAACGAACCGCTGTAGATGGCGATCCTAATCCGCAGCAATTAAGCCTGCTTGGATGATGAAGCCTGTTCAAATGCTTGCAGGAAAGCACTCACTGGTTGAGCACCAGTCAAAGCATATTTCCCTGCGAGCACGAAGAAGGGCACTCCCGTAATTCCAACCTGACGTCCAAAATTGAAGTCCTCCTCTACTTCCTCGAGGCCTTCACCACGCTCGATTTGGGCCTTCAGCGTGCCCATGTCAGCGCCAACCTCAGCGGCCAGCTCCAGCAGCACTTCCAACTGCCCAATGTCCTTGCCTTCTTCAAAATAAGCACGATTCACCGCTTCCACAAACTCCGTGCTGAGCTCTTCCGGCATGAGAGCAATCATCTGGTGGGACAGAATCGTATTGGGCATGCGTTCCACCTTATCAAAATCAAACTTAACCCCTGCCGCTGCTCCGGCTTGCACCACTTGCCCGAACAACTGCGGAAGATCGGCTCTCCCCCCGAACTTCTTGGTCATCGTTTCCTTGAAGGGCAACCCTTCTTTGGGCGTAGTTGGATCTAGCTGGAAGGCTCTCCATTGGATCTCTACAGGCTGTCCCCATTGTTTGAGCGCAGTGAACAGATGCTCCTTGCCGATTCTGCACCATGGGCAGACCGTATCATGGAATACTTGAATTTGCATATGAATTCCTCCTTCGTTTATAAACAATAGTACAGCAATTTTATAGTAACTTATTAAACGTTCGTCCCTCACCTATAGTCTACCTCAAATCCATACAAGTGTCCAAGTGTTGAAACGCCGTGCCTCAACTTGCGTATGTTCTTCAAGAGCAGGTATGCTAGTTACAATTCAACCCGCCTATTGGAGGAATCGATTTGTTCCAGAGAGACTATATTATGCGAATGATTGAACAAATTTCCCACATTGTCGGCACCATGCTTGGCTTCAAGCAGAATCGCGAGCCCAAAGAGGCTTTATTCTACATTGACGAATATTTCAAACGGCTGCTAGGGATGAACTCCAAACTGCTTAACAATCTAACGGACAGTGCCCTTCTCGACTTGCTCCGCCAAGGTTCAGACGCCAGCAACGACAAAATTCTCGTAACGGCTACTCTCTTCAAGGAAGAGGGTGACTTCCTCCTTATGCTTGGGGAGCCTACAGCCGCTTACCAACGACATTGCCGCGCCTTGTTCCTCTATCTCACGGTCGTGCTCGACGAGCCTAAACGGGATTACGACGGAGAAATCGCCATCGTTCTCGAGGCCCTGCTGCCCTACGAGATTCCTCCCGGGCATCGCCAACAATTATGGCGCTATCACCTGGCAGGCGGCCGTTATGCGGAAGCCGAGAACGAGCTGTTCAAGCTGATTGATGATGGGCACGTAACCTCGCACTCGCTCGAGGAAGCGATCGCCAGCTATAAGAAGCTGCTTGAATTGAATGAGGAAGAATTGCAGAATGGCGGGCTTTCGTTGCAGGAAGTTCAGGAAGCAATCGAACAATTGGAGGGAAAACGGAGTTAGAGTGCCCAACACTCCCCAGTGATGGAGTGTGTTGGGTACATTTAGCGGAGAAGCTGAACAGAAGCCCTGCTGGAATGCATCTTCATGTAACAAGCTTTCTTTGAAACGATCCGTTGAGATTCACGTTCAGTAGCAATCGTCCAAGGCTTGCTTGTCCTGCTCCAGGCTCTCTCGAGCTTGCTCGATAGCACCCTGATTCACGCTGTCGGATGCCTGCTCCAAGGCATGTTCAGCTTTGGTAATCGCATTCTCCGCCTGTTCCAGAGTGATCGATGTGGGATGAGACTGAGCTTGGGTTGTTGCTTTGTGGGCTTTTTCCACTGA
This sequence comes from Paenibacillus sp., assembly GCA_029239545.1. GTDB lineage: Bacteria > Bacillota > Bacilli > Paenibacillales > NBRC-103111 > Paenibacillus_AA. Next base: position 8,891 of record JARBUQ010000082.1, on the reverse strand, counting down.
ATTCTGGGCCTGAGAGATCGGGTTCTGTGTTTGCAAGCTTGTATTATGGTCATGCTTCGACACTGGGACTACCTTCTTTCTACGGGAATGACAACAGCCTTAATATGGGATAGAGTGGAGAATTTTATTCAGAACAACCCCAGCTGCTCCGGAGGAGGCTCCGGCAGATCAGGATGTGACAGTCCCAACATATCCATAAACTCCAGCGCATTCGTAGCCGCATCGCCGCCGGAGTTGTTGTTGAAGATGACACACACCTCCTCGGTACATTGCTCAAGCACCCGCAATCGCTCCACCCACTCGGCCAACTCTTCCGAATTGTAGCGATATAGGTACCGTACCTCGCGCCAGTTCTGGTCCGGTCGGCTGCTGCTGTTCCAGCCATCCGTATTGCGCCCGTGGAATCGCACCATCGTAACCTCGGGATGGGTCGTCCGCAGCACAATCGGCACCGAGCCCACTCCCGCTTGCGGCTCATCGCACACGCTGTGCACCCATCCCGTCTGCTCCATGAAAGTCAGCGTTTTCTCATGAAACGCGGGGGTGAACCACGATTGATGCCGAAACTCCAACGCCACCGGCAGCCCCCCCATCCGTTCCTTGGCATCCCTAAGCACCGCAACATTTTCACGCGTGCAATCGAACCAGGGCGGATATTGGAACAGCACCGTCTTCAGCTTTCCTGCTTCAAGAACGGGTCGAATGGAATCGATAAATGCCGTGAACATCGTATCTGTGCTATCGAACGGATTTTTGCCCCTTAAGTGACCGGTCATGCCCTGATAGGCTTTTATGATAAAGGAGAAATCCTTAGGCGTTTCATTGACCCATTTGACGAAATTGCGTTCGGGTTGAACCGCATAGAAGGAACTATCCACTTCCACGATGTTAAAATAACGGCTATAAACACTCAGACGGTCCTGTGTAGGCAGTCCAGCAGCGTAGAGATCGGAATGATCTCCCCATCCCGCTAATCCAATTTTAATCAACTGCTCTCCCTCGCTTTCCAGTATCCCAACAACACACAGCAAGCGTCACCTAAGCCAGCCCAGTCGGTATTAGCTCATCTATGAACAAGCCAATATTCGGAAGCCACGGCTCCAACCCCATTTTCCGCTGCAGTTACTATTTCCCCCCATTGTTCTGCTGGTAAAGAAGCCGCCACTCCATCGTGAGCTAGAACGACACCTGCTGCTTCCCGCAAGAAGCCGGTCAACGAGCCTTCAGCCCGGTCCACTACCCTGTATGGGATACCGAAGTGATTCAGCGCAGGAAGCAGCGCCAAGTCAAATACTGCTGCTGCTGTTTCATCCTCATCATTGGTAATGATCAACATGATTCTGTTGCCTTCTGCCGTATAACGCTTATATCTCTGGATAACTTCAACCAACTGGATCACCTCGCCGAGGATTGGTGTATTACGATCTTGCTATTAGCTTACAATGTGTATTGCTTGTTTTTCCTCCGCTCGAATACCCAGATCGACAAACCCAGCCAAGTTCCGCTAGCAAGATAACCTCCCACCACATCACTCGGGTAATGCACACCCAGATAAATTCTGCTCACTCCGATGAACACAATAAACACCACACTTATCAAGACAAGTAGCGCTCTGCCCCAAGTCGAGGATATGTGCCGCCATAGTAAATATGTAAGCCCTCCGTACATAGCGAAGGATGCCATCGAATGCCCGCTCGGGAAACTATAACCTGTTACTTCAATCATTCTATGCAAAGTGGGTCGTTCTCTGTGGAACAATAGCTTCAGTATTACATTCAGAATGGCCGATCCGCCAATAATAGCAAGGAATAACACCAGCTCCTGACGATGCCCCAACACCTTGTACAGGAACAAGCACAAAAGTACAGCGATCAGTGCAACCACGTAGCCCGAGCCTATTACAGTAAATCCATTCATGACTATAGTCAGTCCAGGTGTTTTCATCCCTTGCACGGCATTAATAAGGAGCTCATCGAACTTGGCAATCCGTTGACTGCCAACCAGATATACGACCGTAACAAATCCGATTGCTAACAGCAAGGTTATGGCAAACGCTCTTGTTAATTGAAATTTCAGGTTCATTCCTATAGTCCCCTTCTTTTCATTCCTTTACAAAGGCTTGATATGTCTACATTCGATTTTACATGCTGGCTTTCCTTGTTTCAAAATGAACTCTTTTGCGTGATCGCTTGTCCAGGGCCTAATCCCGCATAAGCTGTCCCGATGTGATAAACTAGGCATATCGATTTCCACAGACAGTCATACACACAGAGAGCGTAGGGGACCGAACATGCAATTCTGGCTAAAACAAACAACATATAAACGAAAGTTATTTCTTTTCGTCCTGCTGATGAGCATCGTTCCGGTTATCCTGCTTGGAATGTTCTCGTCATTATTCGCTGCCAAAATGGTGCAAAAAGAGGTCGATCACAATCACCAGATCATCCTCGCCCAAATTCAGTATCAGATTGATAGCTTTCTGCAAACATTAGAGCGAAACTCCCTGCAACTGGCGACCAATGCCGTACTCGAGGAGGCCGTTAAGACGAATCCTCAGCAAAACCTGTCCCAGATCTTCGCCGGGATCGATACGATTCAACGGCAGCGCAGTTTATCGGATATTCCTTACGATGTTTCACTCGTCTTCAATCAAACCGGCAAAGTATATTCTACCCGTTACGGTTATATTAACGATACAGCTTTTATTTATTACGATGTGGTAAAAAAAAGCACGACCAAATACAATTCGGCTGTCGTTATACCGCCAAACAGCAATCCAGGCGTGAACGATCTTATTCTCCTTCGTCCAGTTCCCGCCAATTATTCTGATACAGCTGATTGTACATTGGTACTCCATGTATCTTCCGACAAGCTTACCGGCTTATTCGACCGCGTTCAGCTGGGAGGCAACCGGCAGCTGCTTGTCATTGACGACAAGGGCAATATCGTCATGAGCTCTAATACCGAGGAATTAGGAGCGCGGCTGACACAATCATCCGAATTGTACAGGTTCTGGTCCCAGCCAGATGATCATACAGACCAGATTACTTTAAACGGGGTTCCCTACAGTCCGTCCGTTCAGAAATCATCCTTTAACAACTGGACTTATATCGCGATGACACCTCTTGAGGATTTAACTCACCAAGCGAAGTCCATTCAATTGCTAACATGGGGAGTCGTCTTATTCCTGAGCCTACTATGGGTGCTGGTCTCGTTAATCGGATCGAATCGTCTTTATTACCCGATTCAACGGCTGCTGCACAAAATCTCGAACGAACCGTCGAAAAACACGCAAGGACCGACGGACGGCCTGCAGGCATTGGACTCCTTCATTCAGCAGATGGTAAAAACGAACGAGAAGCTCAAGAGCGAGCTGAGCGAGCAATTGCCTTATCTTAAGGAGACAGTATTCCAGCAAATGCTTAGAGGGGAAATGTCGGAGCAGGAAATACGGCGTAAAACTGAACATTACGGCTTCCCTCTGCAAGGTAACTGGTTCTACGTCTGCTTAGTGGATTTGGATCGTTATGTCGTCTTTCAGAACGAGTACCGTGATAAAGATCGTTCTCTAATGATGTATGCGCTGCGCAAAATGATTGAAGAAATATGCGAGGAATCATTCTCCTGTATTACGCTGACTCCGCTGCCAGGCCAGGTTGCCGTTATTATAGGCGTCGACAAAACAAGCGATACAACGGACAGGGAAATCATACAGATTGCTGAGCAGTTCCGCATGAAAGTAAGGGAGTTATTCCACTTCTCGGTTACGGTCTCCGTCAGCACCGCCCGTAAAGAATACCGCAGCATCAGCGATGCTTATCAAGAGGCGACTGAATTGCTGGGTTACCGTCTTCTGCTTGGGCATAATGTCATTATTTCCAAGGACGCAATTGTCCCTTCCGTCAGACAGTCCGGCCAATCGCTCGTCACTTGGCAGAAGAAGATCGTGAAGAGCTTGGCAATGGGCGATCTTGCGGAAGCCAAGGAACATCTGGCTCAGACGATCAATTTTGTACCGCAGTATGTGCATAATTCCGAGACGGTGCTGGGCTTGTTCGCTTATATGCTTGGCGAAATCGATATTTTACTGCAGCAATGGGGACAGCATTCCGACACTTACTATCAAATCGACTTGTACAAAGAATTGTATGCTATGACTTCTCTTCAGGAAGTGAAGGGCTGGTTTGAGGAGACCGTGTTCCCTACCGTAATCCAAGTGCTGGAGGAGGCGAACCTTCCGAAGCAAACTAAGATCGTCAAGCAAGCCTTGTTGTTCATTCAAGAAAATATCGAGTCGGACTTGTCCTTACAGCAGGTAGCTGAAGCGCTTCGGGTGTCTCCTACGCAACTGAGCCGTTTTTTCAAAGAAGAGACTTCTTCGCCGTTTGGGGATTACCTCATCCACATTCGTATGGAGCAAGCAAAGGAATGGCTTGCCCATACAGAAATGCCGATCAAGGAAATAGCTGAGCGGCTTCGCTACACGTCGGTCACCAATTTCAACAGGATCTTCAAGCAAATCACGACCATGCCTCCTGGCCAGTACCGCAAAAGCATTCGCGATTAGCTGCTCTGCTGAAGCTTCTTCCATCACAAACCGCATACGCCAAACCTGCGCAGCTCCTGGCATTCCAGGGGCTTTTTATCATTTCATGCGGATCGTTATCTTTTGCAATACGGGTGCAGGCAAGTGATAATTGCGCTGCACGATCCACTATGGAACAATTCTTCTTAACAGCTTACCATTCTGAATATATGTTCCAAACTGCATCATTCAGTTTCGTTACTACTGGAGAGAATAGGGGTTAGAGGATGAAAACGTCTATGGCTAAATCTTTGCCCGGCACCACCAATGCCGCGCGAAAAAGAAATCACTCATTCGGACAACGCTTGTGGAGAGACCGGTATTTGTTGCTGATCGCTTTGCCGGGTATCGTGTACTTTATTCTCTATAAGTACGTTCCAATGTTCGGGCTTGTTCTGGCTTTCAATGATTTTAACCCTTTCAAAGGAATGTACAGCAGCCCTTGGGTCGGCTTAAACAATTTTTATGCGATCTTCGAGAACAAAGAGGTGCTGGTTGTGTTGTGGAACACCCTGAACATCTCGCTTCTGCAGATCATATTTGCCTTTCCCGCTCCGATCCTGCTCGCCTTGATGCTGAATGAAGTTCGCAGCAACTTGTTCAAGCGGCTCGTTCAGTCGCTTATTTATTTGCCGCACTTCCTGTCCTGGGTCGTAGTTGTCGGCATCTGTGTTATCTTTCTGAAAGGCGAAGGGTTGGTCAATCATTTCCTGCAAGATGTGTTCGGATGGAGCGCAACTCCTTGGCTGACAGATCCTGCCTTCTTCAAACCGCTGCTGATCGCGCAAGTAGTGTGGAAGGAAGTTGGCTGGGGCACAATCATCTTCCTGGCTGCCCTCGCAGGCGTCAACCCGCAGTTGTACGAAGCAGCCATTGTAGACGGTGCCAATCGATACCGTCAAATCTGGCATATTACGCTCCCAGCGATCCGCAGCACGATTATTGTTCTGTTAATTCTTCGATTAGGAAACGTAATGGACGTCGGATTCGAGCAAATATTCCTCATGCTGAACCCGTTCAACCGAGAGGTTGGCGAAGTGCTCGACACCTATGTGTTCCAGCGAGGCATTGTCCAATCCGACTACAGCTTCGCTACGGCAGTCGGTCTGTTCAAAGGGTTCGTCGGGTTTGTTCTAGTAATGAGCGCCAACTTTTTGGCTAAACGTTTCGGCGAGGAGGGAATCTACTAATGCCTCACAAAAAGAAAGTATCTTTCTCCTTCTTCTCACTCGTTAACTATTCCCTACTGGTTCTGGTTGCTTGCGCCATGGTGTTTCCGTTTCTGTATGTCATCAGCGTGTCATTCTCGACATACAAGGATTTCCTGCAGAGCAGCTTCCTTTTCTTTCCCAAACAATGGGTGACAACAGCGTATGAGTATATCTTCAGCTCCAAATCGTTTATTCAGTCCATAGGGGTAACGGTGAAAATAACAGCCATCGGCACGTTCGTCAACTTGCTCTGTACGGCAACCTTAGCTTATACATTGTCGAGACCTGTTGTCGGACAAAAGGCGATGATGTTTCTCGTAGTATTCTCCCTTCTGTTCACAGCGGGGATGATCCCGACCTATCTTGTCGTCAAAGAAACCGGGTTGCTCAATACATTTTGGGCACTAATACTGCCGGTCGCGATTAGTCCTTACAACTTGATCGTCATGCGCCAGTTTTTCAAAAATATTCCTCACGAATTGAATGAGGCGGCCACGATCGACGGGGCAAATGACATCCAGACGTTCCTGAAAATAATTCTTCCGCTCTCCAAACCGGCGCTTGCCACTTTTGGGCTATTCTATGCGGTGGCTCACTGGAACAACTATTTCACAGGGGTTCTGTACTTAAATGATCCAGCCGACTGGCCTGTCCAGGTCATACTCCGGCAGATGGTCGTCATTAACGAGCCGAATACAGCGCTCGGGATGCTTACAGAGCATGCTCCTCCTGCGGAAACGGTGCAGATGGCGGCCATTCTAGTGGCGACCATCCCGATCTTGATTGTTTATCCGTTTCTGCAAAAGCATTTTGCCAAGGGGGTGATGCTCGGATCGGTCAAGGGGTGATCATCCCAGTACCCGAGCAATCCAGCTTTATTGATCCATCGTCTTGGAATTTGGTATTTTTTAATAATGGAGGGGAACAGTCAATGAAAGTTAAAAAATTAGCTGCTTCATCAGCGGCCATCTTATTATCAGTCAGTATGCTGGCAGCTTGTTCGAACAGCGGTACCGGCGATAAGACAACAGAGCCAACACCAAGTGCAGCACAAGGGACCACAACAGGCGACATGTCCAAAAAGTTCACTGTTACGTCCATCGATTACCGCTATGCTGGAAACGTTCCGGCAACGAGCGGTAAAGGAATCGAGCTTATCAATGAGAAGTTCAATATTGACTACAAGCCGCAAATTGTGGTCGTAAGCGATTATTTGCAAAAATTAAGCGCAGTTGTAGCATCCGGAGAGCTTCCCGACATTATAACTTTGGAAAATCATCAGGATGCGAACTACACCAAATGGGCGAAACAAGGCGCGTTCCTGCCGATAGACGAATTTATGAGCCAATACGAGAGCTTCAAGCTCATTCCGGATAATATCAAGAAGTCGGTCATGGTGGACGGCAAAATGTACGGGATTCCTCGGTACTCCCCAGTGAACTACGCCCTTACGCCAATGATTCGCAAGGACTGGCTCGATAACCTGGGCTTGAAGATGCCAACGAGCTACGATGAATTAAAAGCAGTTGCACTAGCTTTTACAAACAATGATCCCGACAAGAACGGAAAGAAGGACACCTACGGACTCGCCATGTCGTCCAATATTAATCCGCCGTACTCTATGGGCGCTTATTGGGATTTCCTCGCTTGGTATCATAAGGATGCCGATGGAAACATCGTTCCAGGTATTATTACCGAAACACGCAAAGAGCTGTTGATGTGGTTAGCCGATCTTTACAAGCAAGGAGCGGCAACCCCTGATTTTGCCGTCACGAACTGGGGACAAACGAACAACGAATACTACGGCGGAAAAGCAGGTATCTTTATCGGCACGCCAAAAGGGATGAACGAAACAAGTTCCCAGGCTTTGTCCGATATCGCTCCAAATGCGGTAATGGAACCAATTCCACCATTCAAAGCACCTGACGGCTCGCAAGGCTACACCTCCGGTCAAGGCTTCTCCGGAGTTACAATGTTGAACGCCAAGCTTGCCAAAGATCCGGAAAAGCTGCAGCGCATCCTGGAATTTCTCAACTTCGGACGGAAATTCTATACGATCGACCAACGGAATCCAAGCAACAAGGACTTCGATTGGCTGAACGGGAAAGACGGATCCGGCTATAAAGTCGAGAACGGTCAGTTAAAGCTCGAAAGCAATGAAAAAGGGTTGAAGCCGTCCGACTATTACCCGGACAGCTCCGGATGGGCGCCAAGCGATGCGGCTAACGAGTATTCAAAAAACTATAAGGTGCCGATTCTAAAGGCAGCTGCAGAGAAATTCGAGGACATGCATACCGATACGAAGCATTACTTCAATCCGGTTGTGGCCGTGTTCTCCGAAACCCGCCTAACCAAGGAAGCAGACCTCTGGAAGTACATGTACGAAGAACAAACCAAGATGATCTACGGCCAGCGTCCATTCTCCGACTGGGATAAGCTCGTCAAAGAGTGGAAAGACAAAGGCGGCGCCCAGATGATCAAAGAAGTGAATGATGGTTTGAAAGCAGGCAATATTAGCGGTGAGTGGAAATAAAGCAGCTCTTTTAGATAAGTGAGAAGCGCCAGAAATTTCAAATTTAATCCCTAATCTTGAAGATACGTCAAGTATGTTCGATGAAAAAAGGCTGCCGTTGGTCCCTTAAGACCGATTGCAGTCCTTTTTAAATCTCCGATAAGTTTTATCCTCCTACCAGAGATCGGCCGCTGTTACGGAAACAGCCAAAGCTCCGGCTTTCAACCCTTCATCAATCTCATTCTGGCTGCCTACCAACCCTCCCGCGATGATCGGAAGCATGGTCAGGTTCGTAATTTCCGCTATTATTCTTGGCATAATCCCCGGCATGACTTCGATCGCATCCGGTTGGTTTTGTTCCACCAACTCAACTCCCCGCAATACCGCATCATGGTCGATCAAGAATAGGCGCTGGATTGCGAGTAGTCTCATTTCCTTAGCGGCTGTAATCAAGCTGCTCCTTGCAGAAATAATACCGGTCGGTCGAATATGCCGGGCCACGTAATCAACCCCGCTTTTGTCGGATGTGAACCCTTCAAAGAAATCCATATATATAAATACATGCTTGCCAGCTCGTTTCACC
>JARBUQ010000081.1 GCA_029239545.1 Paenibacillus sp. | reverse complement strand
GACCCATGTGGACGAAGCAATGGCTCTTCAGGACACACTCAAGAAACAATCGAATTATTCTACCATTCGTTATGATATCTCCCTAATCTACCGTAAATATGACTATGTATACTCGACTACCCGGCAATCGACCCCCTTCAAGGATTCTCAGTATGATAAGATTTTGGCGAATACGCCTATTAAGCGGAATGCCCCTCTCGTTGTGCCTCCCAACACGTATGGGAACAAAGGGATTATATTGATGAGACCCGTCCCCTACCATTCCTACTACACAGAGGGGGTTGTTGTCCTTAATGTAGCACCCGACGAAATGAGCAGATTGTTAGAGGACAGCGATACTGAGCCCAACTATCACAGTGATATTCTCGTTGTAGATGACAGCGGTAAGATCATGATCAGCAATAACGGGCAAAATATCGGCACTCAATTAATGTCCACCTCTGAGCTGTACAGGTTCTGGAGAGATCCGCAGGAAGGAAGCGGTGTTGTTGTTCAGAATGGAGTAAAGGTTAAGCTCACAGCACTGAATGTGTCCAGTTATGATTGGACGATACTCGCCATGACGCCGCTCAGCGAATTGAACGCCAAAGCGAATCGCATCCAACAGATTACCTGGGGAATTATTGGGTTATTAACGCTGTTCTGGCTGTTGGTCTCCTTCACGGGCACACGTCATCTTCATGCTCCCATAGAGAGGCTCCTCAAAAAAGTATCACCCGGCTACAGCAACAAAACGCATTCCGGCGACGGACTCTCGGTTCTGGAGTCACTGCTGAACGAGACCATTCGCGATAACAAGGTGCTGCAGCAGCAGTTTAATGTGCATTTGCCATCCTTGCAAGAGAATATGTCGCATCATCTGGTGTGGGGGGATATGTCCGAAGCCGAAATTCAGGATAAGGCGAATCAGCTTGGACTTTCACTCAAGGGTGCGCATTTTCGAGTGCTTCTGGTCGTCGTCGACAACTTATCCAGCTTTACGAATACGTATCAGGGCAGAGATCAGTCGTTGATTCATTATACATTGCGCAAAATGGTTGAAGAGATATGCGAAGTTAGAAATTCCTGTCTTGTATTTACCCCGCAACCGGGGCAATTGGCTGTAATTGTAGGGGAAGCGGAACATGCAAATGCATCGGAATACGAACAAACGCTGCTTCATACAGCATCAGAAATTCGCCAAGCAGTCGAAACCTACTGCAGATTTACAGTAACCGTATGTATTAGCAGTATTCAGACGGAATTGACCGGTATTCGCCAATGCTACAGTGAAGCGCTGGAGTTATCCGCCTTCAGGATGCTTCTGGGGCCGAATGCGACGATTACGGAGCACATGCTCGAGCCATCAATTAAACAACATTCCAGAGAAATCATTGGATTACAGAAAAGAATGCTGTCGAGTCTCCTGGCCGGGAGTCTGGAAGAGGCTAACGGTTATTTGGTTCAGTTGACTGAACAGATCGGACATTCGGTGCATCATCCGGAAGCAGCGCGAGGAATATATTCTCATTTTCTGGTTGAGCTGGACTCCTACACACACGAATTGGGCCATGAGCTTCAAGGGATGTTTCAAGGAAATCTGCACTCTCAGCTATACCGGTATGATACGGTGGCCAAAATTCGCGAATGGCTGTCAGAGGAAGTGTTTCCCGTTGTAGTAGCTTCCCTGGAAGAAATCAAAGTATCCAAGCAGGATAAAGCTGTTCTGGCGGTACTGCAGAGCATTCATGACAATTGGGACGCAGATCTGATGCATATCGCCAGTTTGCACAATATCTCTGTTCCGAATTTGAGTCGAGCGTTTAAGGAGAAAACAGGGGAAACCTTCTCAGACTATATGATCCGTTCACGTATGACCAAAGCCCAGGAATGGCTTACCCAGACACGGATTCCGATTATGGATATCGCCGAACGGCTGCATTATTCCAATGTGCAAAATTTCAACAGAACGTTTAAGCAGTTTACAGGCATCACACCAGGCAAATATCGCAATCAGCAGGAAGAGGAATAAGAAGAGCGCGCTAATCAAGCGGGAATTCGCAGGCAACATGCGGTTTCCGCGTTTTTTTATCCTTTCTTCCATCGAATAATCATTGCTTTCACACGTTGGATAACGTGATTATTGCGATTCAGACGCCTACACGGGTACGATGATCTCAGTCCGAAAGGGCAGCACAGTAAATGTGAAAATGAAAGGGGCAGAAACATGAAGGTCATGAAGAACAAGAGACTTGCTGCGTCATTGCTAGCGATGATGCTCGCTTCAACATCAGTGTTGGCGGCGTGCTCTTCGACAGATTCCCAACCAACAGCAGAGGGGAACCAGGGAACGACGAAGGAGGAACCAAAGGCACCGGTCAAATTGAGTGTTCTAACCACCCACTTGAATTCCGAATATGCCAAACAGGTTAAAACAGATGACGATCCTTACATCAAGGAGCTGTCCAAGCTATCCAATTACGACCTGAAGTTCGATTTTTTGGGGCATGCGGCAGATTATGATCAACAATTGACCGTTCGGTTCGCTTCCAAAAATTTAGCCGATTTGGTTCGTACACCAAGCATTGAGTACAAGAGTCATCCTGGCGCAGTAGATGAAGGCGTTTTCACCGAATTAGGTCCTTTACTGGATAAATATGGACCTAATATTAAGAAAAATGTCCCTAAAGAAGCGTGGGAAAGTCCGCTCGTCAGCAAAAACGGCAAAATCTTTGGAATTCCTGCTATTGGGGCATTGCCCGCTTCCAAAGTCGTGTACGTCCGCCAAGATTGGCTGGACAAGCTCGGGATGAAGACACCCAAGACGGTCGATGAATATTTGGCCTTCTTCGAAGCGGTCAAAACGAGTGACGTGAACGGAAATGGCGATCCAAACGATGAATACGGCTTGTATGTTCGCGAGAATATGGCATATGCGGATCTGTTCTTCAAGGAGTTCGGGGTATCCCCTCACGCTTGGAATATAAGCAACGGCCAGATGATTCCTGACATGATTCGCCCGGAGATGAAGGACGCCATCAAATTCTGGAAGATGCTTTATGATAAAGGATACGTTAACCCCAACCTGTTCACGAACAAGGGTGCAGATTGGAGTGCAGGCATTCAGCAAGGCAAAGGCGCTATGTGGGTGCATGATGTTCAGAACTATAGCTTGGGCTGGGCACCTAAAGTTTTCGTTAATCAACCGAATGCAAAAGTGGACATGATTGCTCCGCCAACAGGACCGAAGGGCAATGGAGCTCTAAGCCTGCAATATGACGGCGTGTATTATGTCTGGGTGATCCCGACGACATCCAAAAATGCAATAGAAGCTATTAAATTCCTCGACTGGGTGTGGTCGGACAAAGCTGACAGATTCTTCGCTTATGGCGCTGAAGGGCTCAGCTATAAGGTGGAAAATAATGCAGTTGTTTGGAATCAGCAAGTATCGGTTGGCGGTGTAGCTACGAACCCGTCCTATTATCAAAGAATTATTAATCCGCGCGGTGATGGGGTTATGAAGCCTGACATCCTGAAATTCTCCCCGGATTTTGACATGCTGACCAAAGGGATTGATATCGCCAAAAATGCCATTATCAAACATGACAGCTTGAATATGCCGACACCGAAAGCTTATGAAACGAATCCGGAGCTTGCGCATGGCAACGGGTACTCCGTAAGTGGTTTATTTCTGGATATGTTCGCTAAGGTTGTAACGGGCAAGGAAGAGCTGGAGCCAGCCTTCGATGCCTTTGTCAAAGAGTGGAAACGCCGCGGCGGGGATGCTGCGATCAAAGAAGCAACTGATTGGTACAACAAGAGCAAAGGTAAATAGAGGGTTGAGAAGCTAACGAGCCTGTACGAGGAAGCCCGCAAAATGAGTGCAACTTTTTGCGGGCTTCAACTACTTCATCGGATTCGGAAAAGGGAGAGACTATGCTGAAAAAAGTGATGGGAAATGACAAATTGCTCGTCTTCCTGCTGATGCTGCCTGGCATTTTGCATTTCTTGATCTTCAAATATGTTCCGCTAGCGGGAAATGTAATTGCCTTTCAAGATTACAGCATGTTCAGGGGAATATGGAACAGCAATTGGGTCGGCCTCAAGCATTTTGTGACGATCTTTACTTATGAGGAATTTTTTCAGGTTTTGCGCAACACAGTTATGTTCAGCTTCATGTCGATTTTATTCGGATTTCCTGCTCCGTTAATTTTGGCTTTGTTACTTAATGAAGTCACGAAAATGTGGTTTAAGCGTTCCATTCAGACATTGTTGTATTTGCCGCATTTTCTATCCTGGGTTATTGTCGGTGGGATTTTCATTAACCTGCTGTCTATTGATGGAGTGTTTAACTCTATTCTGTCTGCGCTTGGCCTGGAGCGGATCGATTTCTTGACACGCTCGGACTATTTTCGCGGCATTATTGTCTCGATCGGAATCTGGAAGGGCATTGGCTGGGGAACGATTATTTACTTGGCTGCCCTTGCCGGGATTAACCCTAATCTCTACGAGGCGGCGGTTGTAGACGGAGCGGGGCGGTGGAAGCAGATGTGGCATATTACTCTGCCATCACTCATGCCGACCATTGTTGTATTGTTCCTGCTGCAAATCGGGATGGTGCTTGAGTCCAATGTTGAACAAATCCTGATCTTCCTGAACCCGTTAGTTCGCGATGTGGGCGAGGTTGTCGATACGTATGTGTACCGTGTGGGCTTGTTGAATGCACAATTCAGCTACACGACAGCGATTGGCCTGTTTCAGTCCATAATAGGACTCGTCCTGGTCATGTCGCTAAACGCACTCAGCAAGAAGACATCAGGCGAAAGTATTTATTAAGGGAGGTCGAGTCAATGGTAACATCTAAATCAGACTGGGTTGCATCAACCATTATCGGTCTTTTCTTATCACTTGTCGCCTTATCCATGGTGGCTCCGCTTGTTCACTTGCTGGCCGTATCCCTCAGTGATCCCATTTATGCCAATGCCAAGCTAGTTTATTTGTGGCCAAGGGGCTTTCATTTGAACGTATACAAAACGATTGTAGGAATGGAAGCTCTCTGGCGCTCGATGGGAGTTACAATCTTCATTACCCTGGGAGGCACATTGCTTCATCTGTTCTTTACCACAACGATGGCGTATGGACTGTCAAGACCGTTCGCCCCAGGCAAGAGAATCATCCTTAGACTCGTATTAATTACATTCATTTTCTCGGCTCCGCTTATTCCAAGCTATTTGGTCATTAGCGCTCTTGGGCTTGAGAATACGTTATGGGTGCTGATGCTGCCCGGCGCGCTTAATGCGTTCGCAGTCATTATCATGAAGACGTTCTTCCAGGGGCTGTCGTCGGAGCTGTTTGATGCCGCGAAGATTGACGGCTGCAGCGAGATTGGTATTTTCGCCCGGATTGCACTGCCCTTATCTACGGCTGGTATCGCAACACTGGCCTTGTTTCACTCGGTTGGCATCTGGAATTCCTATTTTGCGGCGCTCCTATATATTCGCAGTAAAGAGCTGTTTCCGCTGCAAATTTTATTAAGAAGTCTGGTTGTCGAAGAGAATTCCAGTTTTCGGCCAACAGCCGGGGAGGTTATCGTTTCCACACCTGAAATGATGAAGGCTGGAATTATATTGTTTGCTACGCTCCCTATTTTGATCGTATACCCGTTTTTACAAAAATATTTTGTCAAAGGCGCCATGTTAGGTTCGTTGAAGGAGTAAAGTCGACAGGCCGCAGGTTGAATCGGTTCAACCTCAATAGGCCATTATTCAGGAGGATGAATGATGAAAAGGGTTTGGATTGCATTACTGGTAATGACCATAATGTTCAGCATAGTTCCCTTGCCTTCCGTTCGTGCAGCAGATGAATTCGACACGTTAAGGTTGAAATATCGTGAAACACTAACTGGAGGCGTCATCAACCCGGTCGACCCTTATATAGCCTCCAAGCTTGCTGCAATAGAGGCCGATACAGCCGTCTACTGGTCCACGCAAAATGCAAATGGAGTCTGGGACGATTATGAAAGTCTCAGCGCGACTAACCCGGCTTATACTGCCTATATGTATAGACGTTTGAAATCGATGGCGCTCAGTTGGTCGCTTCAAGGCACTTCTTACTACAATAACAGCACGCTGTTAAGCGATATTATTCAAGGCTTGGATTGGTTGTATGCGAACCGATATAACGAGACGACTGTCCGGTATGGAGGCTGGTGGTGGTGGGAAATCGGAACACCGTTCGAAATAAACGATGTTACGGTCCTTGTCTACGATCAGCTTACATCTACACAGAGAACGAATTATATGAATGCCGTTAAGCAATTCGTTCCGGCCCCGGTTAGAACGGGAGCGAACTTGACAGATGCCAGTAAAATTGTAGCCTTAAGCGGGATTCTAACCAAAAATGGAACAAGAGTTCAGGCTGCTTCCAATGCTTTGAGCCAAGTATTTCCTTACGTAACGGCATTGGACGGCTTTTATAAGGATGGTTCCTTCGTACAGCATGAGGTATATCCTTACCTGGGGGGATACGGCGAGGCGCTGCTGGCCAGCTTAAGCGTCACTCTGGACTTGTTGAGCGGCTCAACATGGGACAATACAAGCCCGCAGAAAAGCAACGTCTACAATTGGGTGTTCGATACTTTCGAGACCGCTCTGAATAAAGGATCGATTATGCAGGCTTTCATGGGGCGCTCGCATACGAGGTTTGCCAATTCGGGAGCGATCTTGACGGCAATCTACAATATCTCGCAGATGACAGGCAACACGAATAGCAATGAGATGAAACGCCTGATCAAATATCATGTGCAGAACAGCGATGATAAGCTGATTTATGAAGGGCTCTCGCTATACAATTATTCTAGACTGAAACAAATTATGGACGATACGGGTATCGTGCCAAGACCGGTACCTACAGGCAACTATCAGTTCTATAATGAGGACGTTGCCGTGCATCATGCGGCTGACTGGTCGCTCGTTGTCAGGAACCATTCGACACGGATGGCGAATTTCGAGAGCTTCGGCGGCTCCAATATGGAGCCCTGGTATCAAGGTGATGGAGTGACGTATTTGTACACCGATGCCCATGATTATGCAGGCAATTATTTCACCACCGTGGACAATCACCGTCTGCCAGGTATTACTGTGGATGTGGATCGTTCCAGAATAGACGTAAATCCGCGGACTGATCTGGGCGGCTTCCGCAGTGGTCAGGACTTTGTGGGCGGTGTGGAGCTGGAAGGCTTGTATGGCGTGACAAGTATGGATTTTAAGCAGCATAACTATAGCAATATGGATGTGGAAGCCAAAAAATCGTGGTTTATGTTCGATGATGAGGTAGTTGCAGTAGGCTCTGGAGTATCGAGCACTTCGGGAAGAACAATTGAGACCATTATCGAAAATCGGGCGATTGACAGCGGCGGGCACAATGCCTTGACGGTGAACGGTGTCGCCAAGTCGGCCGGTACAGGCTGGTCAGAGACGATGTCTGCGACGAATTGGGCCCATCTCGAAGGCACAGGCGGCTACTACTTCCCAGGCGGGGGCGCGACGATCAAAGGATTGAGGGAGCAAAGAGCGAGAACCGCCCGCGAAATCAACCAGGGAAGCTTCCCGAGATATAGCGAATTTGACAGCGCCTACTTGAACTCGGCATGGAGATGGATTCGCGAGGATCAAACTCACTGGCAGCTGAGCGGGACCGGTACACCGAATAACGAGCTGGTCATCACGACGCAGAATGGCACCCTTGCAGGCTCAGCGAATTCCACTCGGAATATTGTAACTTTCGATGCGGCAAGCGGCGATTATTATGTGACAACGAAGCTGTCCTTCACCCCGACTGCAGCGCAGCAGGAAGCAGGGCTCATCCTGTATTTGGATGACGATAACTATGTGTCGGTCTCCAGGGCGCGAACAACTGCCGGGAATGTGTTTCTGGCCACGAATGAAACGGCTGGGGTTACAACAGTGAATAGTGCGGCCGATACGCTTGGCAGTACCGTATATCTCAAGCTGGACAAGGACGGTGATCAATATTCGGCCTATGCGAGCAGCGATGGAGTGAACTGGGGAACCCCGATTTATACGTACACCCGAGCCTTCACGGTTCCGAATGGACAGAAGCTGGTAACCGGCTTGTACGCGCAGAACGGGAATGGAACAGGTGCGCCGGAGATCGAAGCAAGGTTCGATCGGGTCGATACGCTGCTGACGAACCATTACGTGACGATGTGGCAGGATCATGGCGTAAATCCGGTGGATCAGGCTTATAGCTACGTACTGCTGCCCAAGATGTCAAGCAGCCAAGTCGCTAGTTATGCAGCCAATCCGGACATTGAGATTATCGCTCAGACTGAAGAAATTCACGCGGTCAGAGACAATTCGCTTCATACGCTCGGTGCAGTATTCTGGCAGCCGGGCGGCGGTACGGTGGACTATGTGTCAAGCCGTGATGCAAGCTCGGTTATGGTGCGCGACACAGGGACAGCGCTGAATGCAGCGATATCTGATCCCACACAGAAGCAGTCCAAAATTGTGGTCGAGCTGAACAAGAGTGGAACGGGTGTAGTAAGCAAAGACCCTGAAGTGACGGTCGTTCAACTCGCGCCTACGATTATACTTGAGGTGGATGTCAGTGGGGATCCAGGCAAGTCGTTTCAAGCTCAACTAACCTACAATAGTGCGGTTACGGCAAAGCCGTCAAATGCTCCAACAGGGCTTGCGGGAACATACAATCCCAACAACGGAGCCATCACTCTGGATTGGCACGACATGACAGGGGCAACCAGTTACATGGTGTATAGAAGCAAGGCAAGCGGGAGCGGATACTCATTAGCTGCTTCAGGCTTGACCACATCCACCTATACGGATCTTACAGCGAGCAGCCCCCCTTATTACTATAAGGTTATGGCAGCAGGGCCTAATGGGGATAGTGCATACAGTGAAGAATTGATGGTAGAGAGCGACATTACTTTACGACTGGACCCTGTAGCTGATACCTATGTGCGTGATGGAGCAGATGCAGCGAACAATTTTGGCGCAGAGCCGCTTCTCGTCGTCAAGCAGGCAAACACCAGCTCCCCGGGGTTCAGTCGACATACTTATCTCAAATTTGATCTATCCGGGATTCAGGCTGGCCAAGTCGTATCAGCCAAATTGCACTTGAACGGAAGAGTGATCGACGGTACATCCATCAATATGAGCGCGTACGGAGTCGATGATGACAGCTGGCAGGAGAGCTTGCTGACCTGGAATACGAAGCCGACGATGGGCAGCCTGCAATCAACGGTGCTCGTGGATAACGCTGCGAATGATTGGAGAGTATTCGATGTAACCCCGTATACTCAGAGCCAGTTCTCAGGGGACAAGGTGCTCAGCATCGGTCTCAAGACACCAACTGGAGCGGGTACGAATTATGACAGCCGGGAGGGCGGTGTTAGGCCGTATCTCGAAATCAAGGTGAACAAAGGCTTAGAGCTTCTGCCTGCAGCTGACGCCTATGTGCGTGATGGAGCCTATGCGGACATCAATTACGGGTCCGATGCATCGCTAGTCGTCAAGAGACAGCAGGTGCTGGACTACGCGAGACAATCGTATTTGAAATTTGATCTGAGCACATTGCAGGGAGCAAGGATTGAGTCCGCCAAGCTGTATGTGAATGGCAGAGTAGTGGACGGAACGGGAACGACCTCTAATGTAGAGGCACACGGTGTCGATGATGACAGCTGGACGGAGAGCGGTATTACCTGGAACAATAAGCCTGCATTAAGCTCTCTGCAATCCACCACTACTATTGACAGCGATGCTAATGAGTGGCGGGAATTCGATGTAACGGCCTATTTGCAAGCTCAATTCGCAGGGGATGGGACCGCTACAATCGGACTGAAGGATCTGGGAGGATACGGCTCGATCTTTGCCAGTAAAGAGGGGAGCGCCAAACCGTTCATTCGTGTTACTATGGCCAAAACACTGGCGCCCGTGGCAGATGCTTATGTACGTGACGGTACTTATGCGGGCATCAATTATGGTTCCGATCCCACGCTAGTGGTCAAAAAAATCGGTTCAACCAGCTACGCCAGGCAAACTTATCTGAAATTCGATATGAGCCTTGTAAACGGGGCCAATGTGATCTCAGCGAAGCTTCACGTTTATGGTAAAGTTGTGGATGGAGTGGGCACGACCTCCAACGTGGAGGCGTATGGAGTGAATGACGACAGTTGGACGGAGAGCGGCCTCGCTTGGAATAACAAGCCTGCGTTAAGCTCCCTGCAATCCACTGTGAATATCGACAGCATAGCGAATGGATGGCGGGAATTCGATGTGACAGCCTACGTACAAGGTCAGCTTACGGGCGATAAGCTGGTGACAATTGGACTGAAGGACTTGGGCGGTTACGGCTCGATCTTTACAAGCAGGGAAGGAGCGATGGCTCCGTACTTAAGCTTTACTACCAATTAATCAAAGGATCTACCTTGGTTCCGGGAGGATATTACATTGTCTGATCAGCCCATGCAATTAGAAACAAGATGCTTAAGCTCATTGTCCAAAGTATTTGCCGACGAGGAATTGATGGATGCCCCGTACATGAGTTCAACGGCATTAAATAACGAAACGTTTTCATTTCAGGTAGCCTACCGGTCTAACAGGCGAAAGAAAGAGGTACGGGTGAGTGTCGCTTCGGACCTTGCGGAATACTTGTCCGTTCGTACAGTGGGGCTTGTTCCTTCTGAGCTGCCGATATTCGAAGGACATGACGACAATTTGCTGCGATCTACGCCAGGTTTATATCCTGATCCGTTGTTTCCCTATAACGATGTGGAGGGGTTGTCCGTTGCAGCGAACCAATGGAGGTCTGTATGGATTACAGTAGAACCTGATAATCAGGTCAAGCCAGGAATGTATACAATGGATGTGACATTCCATACAGAAGAGAGCGGACTGTTGAGTACAGCGAGCTTCCAACTGGAGATTCTATCCGCAAGCTTGCCTGAGCAGTCGCTTATTCATACCGAGTGGTTTCATACCGATTGCCTGGCAGCCTACTATGGTGTGGAGGTATTCAGCGAGGAGCACTGGATGCGGATCGGACAGTTCGTGGATACGGCGGTGCGGCATGGGATGAACATGATCTTGACTCCTATGTTCACCCCGCCGCTCGACACGGCTGTTGGCGGGGAGCGCCTGACCGTGCAGTTGGTGGATGTGGAGATACTTGGAGATAACACTTATACCTTTGGCTTCGATCGGCTGGAGAGATGGATCAAGCTTTGCGACGAGAAAGGGATCCGTTATTTTGAATTTTCTCATCTCTTCACACAGTGGGGAGCCAACCATGCGCCCAAAATTATCGCTTCTGAGGGAGGCAGCAGCCGACGCATTTTTGGCTGGGATACAGATGCAGCCGGTGAGGAATATGCTTATTTTCTCTCGCAATTCCTGCCGGAGCTGGTGAGATTCATCCGTGCGTTCGGCTTGGAGAAGCGCAGCTACTTTCATGTCTCCG
>JARBUQ010000080.1 GCA_029239545.1 Paenibacillus sp. | reverse complement strand
TGCACCAACTCCGTATAGAGCTGCAGCTTGAATCCAGATAGGTGGTCTACTGCTATTCTAGCTCAAGCCCCGTCTTCTAGCCGAATTACAACGTCTCAGTCAACAACTCCGCACGCAGCGGCCGACTAGGTCAGTGATGGCCTAAGTAGTAACTTTTTCTGCAACTAATTCGGCCTCATTAGTCGGTCAACTCGACTTAATTGCTTTTTTGCAGCTAATCCCACCCGACAAGGATCCGAACAAAAGAAAGTCCCCCTCGTTCTTCCCCCGGAATCTTATACTTTCTGGCGTTGTTTTTTAAAAAAACCGTCCCTTAGGTTTTTCCCTACGGAACAGAAATCGCCCCTCCAAAAAATCGATGGAGGGGCGACATATATTCCGCTTATTCAGCTTGCTTACTTCGTTTTGCGAGTTAACGATACAATCAAGGCTAATGCGCCCAATACAACTGCAGCGATGGATAAGATCAGCGGCAAGCTGCTGTCACTACCCTCTTCACTATGACCTGAAGCACTGCTGCCTGTATCATGCCCGTGAGAGTCTGTTGAACCGCTTGCTGCTTTAACATTCGTAACGGAAGCTGGCTTGTCTGAGCCTGCTGCGCCAACCCACTCAGCTATACTTCCATTTTTGTAAGTCTGGTAAGCTTTCCACGATAAGGTCTTGGCATCTGCCGCTACTTTACCCGAAAGGTTGAATTCCGTGAATTCGGTAGACGCAAGTCCTGCACCAGTGGCTGTGAACACTACCCCTGTTATTTTTCCGGTGTTATCCTTGCTCAGCTCATACTTCCAATCCGCTTTGGGCTCGACTCGTGAGATCGTAACCCCGTCAGGAAACTTAATTTCCACCTTGGTTGTGTTCGTATCCGGAGTTTCACTAGGTACCCGTACTGTAAACTTCTCATATACGCCTTGAGTCGTTTCTTGCGGATATACGACCACGTGGGCGCTCGCCATTCCTGCGAACATGACCATAGCTAGCAAGCACGCAGTTAGCATCAAACTTGTTTTTCTCATCTCTTCATCCCCTATCTTAATATCACAACACCTACAATACTATACTAGTCATTACGGGACGAGTTGAGAATGACTCAAGTGGGCTATTTTGCAGGCCGATTTTGAAGGTTGTGTGTCAGTCCTTGTCGTACGGCATAAGCCGTTAACTGCACCCGATTTTCCAACTGTAGTTTCTCCAGAATGTTTTTGAGATGATTTTTTACGGTATTCTCTGAAATGATAAGACGCTCGGCAATTTGTCGATTCGTCTCACCAGAGGTTACACATATTACTAGCTCTCGTTCGCGTGATGTCAGAATTCCCGGGTCCGGATCAGAGCTCGCTGCACGTTCAATCGAGGCATCTGTACGAAAATGTTGGAACAGCTTATCCGCTAGCTTCCTTGACCCATCAGCATCATCGTCCAAGAGTGCCCTCAAGTAAGACAGCCAATCGTCTGGATCCATATTTTTCAACAAATAGCCTTGAGCACCAAACTGAATGGCTGAGAACAAATCTGCAGCATGATCGGATACGGTTAAGACAACAATCCGAATATGCGGATAAATCTGCTTGATTAGCTTTGTCGCTTCCAGACCCGATACAACAGGCATATGAATATCCATCAGGACCAGGTCTGGCTGCAAGTTGCCGCACATCACAATGGCTTCTTGTCCATCGGAAGCTTCGCCCGCAATTTCGAATATGTCATCGCCTTCCAGCAGTGTTCGGACCGCTTTGCGAGCGAGAGGATGATCATCTGCAATAAGAACGCGATATTTCTGCATCATTTCTGCCACCTTTATTTCCGTCCGATTATGATCACTTCAGTACCGCTGCCGCCGTCTGTAATCTTACGAATGCTAAATTCAGCTCCAAGCTCCTGTGCCCGCTTGCGCATCATGGAGATCCCGTAATGGTTAGGCCCCGTCTTTATGTCAGACAGTCCAAGTCCATCATCACGTATACGAAGTGTCCACGTTGCCATATCCTCAGTTAGCCACAGCACTGCATGAGTTGCTTGCGAATGCTTGCGAATGTTCGTAAAGGCTTCCTGAACGATAGAGAACAGTTGAACTTGCTGTGAGGCCGTCAACGGCATATTCGCCCATTCGATGTGCTCGGTCACGTCTACTCCGGTCATCGTCTCCCATTGCTGAACCCATAACCGGATCCTTTCATCGAGGGTGATTCCATCCTCAGGCAGCGACCTCAGATTGAAGATCGCTTGCCGCAAATGGTGATCGATCTCCGCTACAGCAGATCTGGCTTCCTCCGTCTTCCCGCGTTTCAGCTGAACGTTCAAGAAGAATACGTTCTGCGCAATGTTATCGTGGAGCTCCTGCGCCAATCGCTCCCGTTCCTCGTAAACGGCCCGCTTCGACCGCTCGCCAGCCAAACTCTCATTCATCGCGGCAATGTTGCGAAACATCCAGCTGCCAAAAATAAAGGAAAGAATAAACGTCAGCACAATAATATAGAAGTTGCCCACTTCCATCGAAATATACTGCAAAAGCAGTTCATGGCGGATGAGCTCGAACCCTCCGATTAAAAGGGGCGGCAGGAGGATCGTAAACCACTTCAGCTTTCGTAATGACAAGCTACCCACCTCCGCCTTCTCAATACACTCTTATTTCCTGTTTGTAAACGGTCTCGTCGTCCTGGGAATCCATAACTCGGAATTCGAGCGCCCAGTTACCCGCGAATGGAATGAAAGGACCGGATGCTTTGTACGTATACTTCACATATCGATCCTGTTCCTCAAACTCCCCTTCTTCCTTCTCAACAGCGGATGGGACCAATGGAACCGAGATAGCGGACAAATCCTTCTTGTCCTTGTTCTGCAGATTCAGCACAATATTCTTCGGCAAGCCGTCCTTCTCGAGCATCCATATATCGACTTGGATCTGATTATCTCCAGGCACCTTGGGACTGATCCTGGTCGTCATATGCACCTCTTCGCCCATCTCATGCCAATATAAAGGCTCGTTGGGCGGTACAGGACTAATATAAGTCATAAGCCCTACGACAGTCAGAATGATGGCCATCGCAGCCAGATCAAGGCGCAGATAATCGCGCAAGTCTTTCTCGTTGCGTTTTTTCATAGCGAAGCGAATACCCGCTCCAATCATCAGCACAAGCGCTACGAAAACCACTTTGGCAATTAGCAGCTTTCCCCACTGGGAGTAAAGTAAATAGTTCAAACCAGGCAAATAAATCAGTGTAGTTACCGTTCCCGTAATGACCAGAACAACAAGCGCGATTAGCGCTCCCCTGGAAAACCGAGGCAAGAAAGCATCGACGAATTCCTTTTGCGGCTTCCAGCCCGTCATGATCAGCAGCAAGCCGCCCACCCATATCGCAGCAGCCGACAGATGCACCCAGTTCAATGCAACGGTTATCCACTGCGGATCATACCCCATGGAATGGCCGTTCAAGCTTTTGACACCCAGCAGCAGGACGAACCAGATTCCATCCAGCAGCTTATTGCGATACAGTAGAACGAATCCAAGCAATGACAAAATTAAGCTTAACGCCCAGGAACGACCTACCCAAGTTCCAGTGAACAAGGACATAAGCTGACCGACACCTGCATCCCCCAACAAATCCTGGAAATGAAAATAGATGAACGCCAACAGCGCAATCAAATGAATGCGTTGCAAACTAAGCAGCCAGGACTTGTAAAATGCAAGCGAGGCCGTGCTCTGCAAAATATGCGGCCGCAGGAACAATCCCCAGAATACAACACCGGCAAGCGACAGCAGACTCATATAATAAACGATACGAAATATATAACGAAGCAGATCCGTCAAACTCATATTCGTGGACAAGCCATGATTCTCATGCAACGATTGCTCGGGATTCACTCCAGCGCCGCCTGCGGTCTGCCCTACTACGATGACATAAGCCCCTTCAATTGGATGTCCGTCAGCCGAAACAACATGGTAAGAAACCGTAAAGCGACCATCCTCCAGCTCTGGAAGCTGCAGCGTCAGTATTTTCTGATCCTGACTCAGGACTGCCTTCTCCTTCGCTACTTGGCGTCCGATTTCATCGAATACTTTGATGTAGAATAGTTCAGATTCCAGCCGTTCATTAAAGCTTAATACAATTTGTTCCGGCTGCTCCTGCAGCCTGGTGTTCGGTTCCGGCTCAGCCTTGACCAGAATCGCATGCGCGGAAGCATTCTGTACGTACCCGAATAATCCTGATCCGAACAGTGATAACACAACGAACAGAAGCGCTGCGACACGCGCCCCATTCCGCAAGAAATATAACCCTCTCATTCTAATGGCTCCAATCTGACTTCATTCTTGATCTCTACTGCTCCTCGCCTCTACTCTTCCTCCAACTGCTTGCGTCCCAAATAACCTTCGTTCATTCCGTGATAATGGGATACTGTCTCTTCTCCCTGCATCCAACAGAGCAGCACTTCCTGGCCGTTAATAAGAGCCGGGAAATCTACCAGGCCCAAATCAATATCCTTGAGCTGCGCACCCTTCATATGGACACTTTGAATGAGGGTCCGAGCTTCCAACTGCAGAAACTCCATTTCACATTCCAATTGAAAAAAGGGATCGTCCCCATTCAGGGAAATTGCGCCTGCTTCCTTCCACTTGCGCAAATGTTTATATTTCTCTTCGAAGTTATGTTTGATTTGCTGTAATGAAGTAATTTCAATACGAATTTGTGGTATGAGTGCATTCGCTTCCTCTTGTGTAAACCATTTACGTTCCATCCTTTTCTCGCCTCCTTCCCCGATTGTATCAAATCAGACGTATAAAGAAAAACCCGGCTGCGTATAAGTCGGGTTTAACGTGAACGATTTATGAACTTTGTCAGGATTCCAATTCAAGCAGCCTTCTTACACGCATCTCCAGCTCTACAAGAGAGAATGGCTTGGACATATAATCATCAGCCCCAAGCTCAATTCCTCGAGCAACATCGTCCTCGCGTTTGCGGCCGGAGAGCATCAGAATGCGCATCGTATTGCCTTGAAAAGCAGGTTCAGTCTTGAGCTTCTGCAGTAAGGTCAGGCCATCCATTTGGGGCATTACTCCATCGAGAATACATAGGTCTACACTATCTTGAAGTAAATAACGATAGGCTTCTTCCCCGTTGCACACCTCAGCAATATCGATAGGCAGAGCAGCTAACCGTGTAGAGACAATAGAGCGCAAGATGTCATCATCGTCTGCAATCATAACGCGTTTGCGGACAACTGGCGGTTCTGCTGCACCCTTATCCTCTTCCAGCTTCTCTCCCGCTAGAATAATGCGATTGCGGCCCTGCTGCTTGGCAGCATACATAGCCTCGTCAGCCTGACGCAGCCATTGGGAAATGGATGTTCCGGGCACCCATTCAGCTACACCAGCCGAGAACGTAACCGAATAAGTCTGACCTTCTGATTTGGCAACGGGATTCATCCGGGCATGCTGAAGAATTCCGGAAATCAGCCTCATAGCCTGCTCTGAGGTGGTGTTAGGCAGCAGCAGGACGAACTCCTCTCCTCCATAGCGGGCGAGTACATCTGTACTTCGCAGTCGCTTCTGCACAAGATGAGAGAGACCTTGAAGAACAAGATCGCCAACTGCATGCCCATACGTATCATTAACACTTTTGAATCGATCGATGTCGATAAAGGCAAGCGTTATAGGAGCCGGATAACGCTCAATTCTTTGCAGTTCAAGCTCTATGTTGTGATCAAAATATCTGCGATTATACACACCGGTTAAGGGATCTCGGAACGCCATTTGCTCGAAGTTCTTCGTGCGGTTAAGCAAGGAATAGATTCGCGCGGCCAGCTCCTCATAGCGGAAAGGCTTGGTCAAATAATCACTCGCCCCAAGCATCAGACAGCTGATCTTATCATTGACATCGTCTCGGGCGGACAGAACGATAAGCGGCAGCCATTTGAGCGTAGGATCTTCCTGCAGAAATTCAAAGAGTTCGTAACCGGATTTGGGATACATCATAAGATCCAACAAAATCAGATCATAGTGATGCTCGTGAAGAAGCCGCTCTGCACTCTCTACATCAGCCGCATCTTCTGCTATATACCCATCCAGCTCCAAACGCTTGACCAGATAAGAACGAAGCACAGGATCATCATCAATTAATAAAATGCGGCTATTTTCAAGTAAATGCCCATTCTTCAGCCCATGCTCCTTCTGAGCGCTTAATTGCGATTCACGAACATGGATATCCTTCTCCATCCTAAGCTGAAGAAGCGCTCCTCCAGAGTTCTGCACACTTGCTGCTGCTTGTTTGGACCATTCCTCTTGACTTAATCCCGATGCCGTCTCGTTCTGGGTCCATTCCCATTCCTTCAGTAAGGCATCTGCCAGCTTCCCGATCGAAACAAGCCCAAATATAGGAGCGCTGCCCTTCATCGTGTGGATGATCCTGTACCACTGCTCGGCTCCTTGCCAATTCGGAGCATTTTCCAATTCCAGGATCAGGGAGTCCATCCTTTGCAGCTGTTCTTCCATTGCCGCAAGGAAGCGCTCCCTCCCTTCACCGATAAGCCGCTCACTATTGGACTGCTTGTTCGAACTGGGTAACTTACGATCCTCTCTCATCTTTGTTCACTTCCACTTCAATAATGTCCTTGTTCATTTTCATTTCACGCACGTGGATACCCATCTGCTCAAGGGAGGAGGCCAATATATGTTCATTCTGCATCGGGAACACAACAGCCCCTCTTTCCATGCCTCGGGCTATTAATTGTTCAGCCAGTTCCAATAAGCGCTCAACAGTAAAAGGCTTTTTCAGAAACTTCTCCGTATCCGTCTCGTGAAAATGCTTGGGCTGCTCCAGAACGGTTGACACAATAATCGGAGTACTCTCATATTGAGGTCTTCTCAGTAACTCAGTGACAAAATCCCATCCAGACTTATGTCCATCCAGCTGAATATCAACAATGCATAACAGCGGTCTGACGTCTGATTGATTAAGCGAGAATATCGCCGCCTCCGCTGTGTTGAAATGCACGGTCGGCAGTTGAAGCTTCTCAAAGGATACCGCAATCAGCTTGGCCAGATTATCGTCATCTTCCACAATGACAATATGATTATCAATCTTACTGGATACATACGCATCCATCCCGACATAGAAGGTAGTGCCTTGACCTAGCACTGAATAATAGGTTAGCGTGCCTCCATGCGATTCGACGATTTCCTTCACAATCGAAAGACCGAGCCCCGTTCCTCCGATTTGTCTCCGATCCGAATTATCAACCCGATAAAATTTCGCAAACAGCTTATCCTTAGCATCATCCGGAATACCGAGACCATAATCCTGAATTTCAATTATTATGCGGTCCCCGCTGCTCTTGATTCGCAAATCTATGCGATCCGCTCCAGGCGAATACTTAACGGCGTTGCTAAGTAAATTATGGAATACTTGCGTCATTCTATCATAGTCGGCCAATAGGACCGAGGTACCTGCTTCCGGGACGTCCACATGAATCTGGTGCCCCTGCTTCCCTTGCCATTGCTCCACCACATCCTTGAGCAATTCGGCCACATCGACTGGAATTAACTGATATGCCTGCTTGCCTGATTCCATTCGCTGCAAATCAAGAAAATCGTTAATTAGACTCGACAACCGATTCGCTTCTTTATAGATCGTTTCCATGTACTTCCGCTGCTTTTCTTTCTGAATATCCCGATGAAGCAAGATCTCCATGAACCCGAGAATACTGGCAAGCGGTGTACGCAGCTCATGCGAGACAATGCTTATGAATTCATTCTTCACTTCATCAGCAATTTCTTCATCGGTCCGATCCCGGAATACGAACAAGAAGCTCTTCTTGTTATCAGTTCCATCCATTACAACATTCACATACAGCTCATAGTGGCATTCGCGGTTTTCATCATTTACAATCGTGAATTTCTCTTCCAGCACATCCAGCTTGCCGGATAACACACTTTCGATCAGCAAAATAATGGATTCACCGCGAGTTTTGACCCGGGGCAGCAAAGATTGAAATAAATGTTGAATCTTAAAACCAGAGGTTTCCTCCACTCCGAACGTCTCGTACATCCATCCATTCGTGAATTTGATTCGACCCTCGCTGTCACACATGACCATACCTTCATGCACAGACTCGACAATTTGGCTGACGAAATCCCGCTGCTCCTGAAGACCTTCCTTTTCCTGAGACAGCTCTTCATTTAATTCTTCGAGCAGCTCGGCTTGTTTGCGACGGTCTTCATTGACAATCTGGGCCGTGTAGGCCAAGGAGAACTGACGAACTAATCCGTTGGTCAGTCTCGACATCTCTTCGCTTCCCCGGGTATTGTCATATGAGGTGAGCAGAAGCAGTGCCTGAAACTCGGACTTATCATCCAACAGAGGATAATAAATATCCATAGCGGTTTCGTACCCGCCATGAATCCCGCGCTCTCTCTCAGGTAGCTTGCGTGTACGGATAATAGCCTTCTTTTCCTGGATAATACGCAAGCCTGCCCCAAATAGATCATCATACGATGAAGGCAGGTAGCCCTGTGGATAGCCATACGCATGAATGACAGGATAGGTTCCGCTAGACGTCTTTGGTGCTATGAGCACAGCCGCATCCATATGTAGAGCCTGCAGCAGCGCCCGTATAGAGCGCTCCAGAAAGGTGGACATATCGGCGCAGCCCGTCAGCTTCTCCTGGTAGGAATTAATAAATTCCAGCTCGCGTTCACGGTCTGTCAGCTTCTCGAGAACAGCTTCCTGCTCCAGCTGCTGAGCCTTAATCTCTTCATTCTGCGCCTCCAAAAGATCACGCTGACCTACTAATTCCAAATTGGACTGCTCGAGCAGATCATGGCGCTGCTGAAGCTCTTTCGACATCATATTGATGCCTGTCTTCAACCTCCCGAGTTCATCGATCCGTCCATTTACAGCTATCTCCACATAAGTACCTTCAGCAATTTGGTTGACGGACACCTGCGCCTCGATCAGAGGATGAATAACATTTATTCGCAAATAGCGAACGAGAAAATAACCTGCAATGGCGCATGCCAAAACGACGAGTAAGGGTATGTAGATCAAAAGTCCGGTTTCTCGACGGTTATCATCCAGTAATTTCGTGACCCTGGTATCCTGAATCGTCACCATCTCATTAAAGTAACTGTCAAAGCTTTCAATTGTCCCCGACATCGACTGAGACAACATAACAATTTGATCCATTTGATCCAGCTTCTTAAGCTCAATCGCTTTTTCCGTATACTTTACATATTCATCCCAGCCACGAGTGATCTGCTCCATCAACTGCAGCTTCTGAGACTGTGTCTGACCGGCAGCCGCCAAATAACTTCTGAAGGCAAGGAATTGATCCTCTACTAGCTTCTTCTCCGCTTCGAACTCCTCCAGAAATTCGTTCCTGCCGTATGCCAGAAAAGCTCTCATATCGGACACAATTGTCTGGGTTTTGTTGTGCAGTTGCTCGATTCGAAGCTGATCATCCAGCTCCAGTTCAAGCTTATTGCGCGTATCGGCTATTCGTTCGTTCATCAAGAATCCCGCAACACCTACAACAATTGCGAATAAAGCCATTATCGTAAAGATGAAGGAAGAGACCTTGAAAGCCAAGCCCTTTCTTTCCTTACTCATAACACGTTTCTCACTCCTTGGTTGTTACGCTTTCGCTGCATAATCGGCAACAATATCGATTAATTGAAGCGGGCTGAACGGCTTTAATATATACTGGGTTACGCCAGCCAACCGCGCCTGCTCCTTATCCTTTTCCAATGCTTTGGCCGTCAGCAGCAACACGGGAATATCCCGGTTAGGACCCTCGGTTCCTCTTAACCATGCGCAAACTTCCACACCTGTCTTCTCCGGCATCATATAATCCAGAATGGCCAGTGTGTAAGACTCTTCCTGCAAATACTTTATGGCTTCGCCGCCATCTTCCGCTTCTGTAATCTCGTAGCCTTCGTCCGATAAAGTTTCTGTCAGAAGAAATCGGAGTGCCGCCTCATCGTCAGCAAGTAATATTTTGATTCCACTCATTTGTCATCCCTCCATTTACCAAGCCTTATTATAACATTATATTAAAAAATGTTGTCAGGTTAAGTGAAATATAGCCATCGCGGCTGGGTTTGGGTGAATGTATTAACCTGCGTCTGCTTCTCTCGCTTACGGAACGATTCTACTATCCCCATTTCTACTAACTTGACAACTTTCTCCTGCTCCATTCACTTTAACTAACTAAAGCAGATGTCGAAATTTTATACACAGAGCGACAAAAACAACCGGTTTTAAGGTTCAGATGTATACCTTTTCGACATCTGAACGACTCCTTCTTCTCTCCCAAGAGAATCCCCCCACTAAACGCCTACTCCATCACTTGAACAACGAGGTTGCCTATAGTCTGCTTGCAGCTTAGCCAGCTTTGGATAACCTAGTAAGAACAGTCCTGTACAAATAAGCAGCGTGGAAACATATTTTATTATTGTCCTCTCCCTCCCTTACTATATATGACCAGACTGAATATGTTCTGAACAACACAAAAAACCCTTCCTCAATGTTAAGGAACGGTCTCATCTTCCACGACCCATAACAAATTCCAATGCTTCGCGGGGATTCTGAAAAACTCCGATGATCTCAATTTCAAGATGTGCCCTGCCGCCTTCACTCAACAAAATTTCCATAAATTTGAGAGCCAGAGGTTCATCGTCAACAATGATCATTCTCATAATCCGTCTCCCTTTCTTATATTCGGACGATGAGTACAGTACCATTCATACACAATTACAACATTCATTCCGATAGGGATTGAGGCTTCCCGGTCAGATAACAGCAATTCTGACTATTAATTGCCATGAATCCGCGCCGAACAAGAGCAAATATAGTATTCGTTCTGCAATACCATTCAGGGACCTGCGGTCCACCTCCTATGGTCTCACAGGGTTTTGCTCCTTCATACGTCCAAAATCCCCCTTTCCACCTTACCAGGCGTTTGCCGTGCTTGCTTGCTTGATCGATAGCTTCTTGTTGAATCGGCGATAATGTCATACGCATCTTCTCTCCTCACACTTTAGTCTTCATCCATTCCCTTTTTCCTAATAATTCATCCATATCCTGAGTAATTTAAATGTAAAAGGAATAATACAATGCTATAAGTAATATTAGAACATATTTACCTGTACATAAACTGAACAAGAGTCAGTATTCTCCATTGAAGCGATTATAAACGCAAAAAAGACCTGACCGAATAACGATCGGCCAGGTCTTGCTATTTAAGCTATACTGTCAGCCCATAAAAACGAATCGCATTCCGCCCCCATACGCCAACCCGCTGCTCGTCCGACCAGTCTGCTGGCAGTAGCCCATTTAATGCCTCATACACCTGCTCGTAGCTTGCCGACAAGAGACAGACAGGCCAATCGCTGCCAAAGACAACCCGTTCATGACCAAATATGTCAATGACATCCTCCACATAAGGCCTTAGCTGCTCCACTGTCCAAGACGCAGACGATTCCGGCACCAACCCGGATAGCTTGCACATCATATTCGGATACGCTGCAAGCTG
>JARBUQ010000079.1 GCA_029239545.1 Paenibacillus sp. | reverse complement strand
TGGTGTGGCGTTGAAACCCGTTCCTTCCGGACAATATTTGGCCTATGCCGATGATACTTCAACCAGTGGCCTGTACAGCAGCATGAAACGTAATGTCACGATTGGCGCTTCTGCTTGGACTTTGCAGTTCGATGCCAAAATTGTTGATCTTGCGAAAGCAACGAACTACTATTTGTGGAAAGGGCTCGCGTTCAATATATACGCCAATAACAAACGCTATATGGTGGCGTTGAACAGTTATGATGCTGCGAAAGGAACAATTAAAGTATTCCTGATCACCAACGGATCGAACAGCTTCAAAGAAAGGGAAGTGTATCTCCCCACCGACAACGCGTTCCACAAATGGGAAATCGTCTATGATGGAGATGGCGGGTTATATCTAGGTCTGGATGAAAATCTGGTTGTCCAATCTAATGATTCAGGGATAGCAGCGGTTGCAAGTGATAATATTACAATTAACAATCTGGCCAAAGACGTATACACCACCGGAACCAACGAAGTGTATTTCGACCAGATCAAGCTAACGCAAAATAAAATTCCGGACTGGATTAATTACTATCCTAGTATAACGGGCGTGACCGTCAAACCTGAGGCAAGTACAAGCTCCATTCCCCTCCTTGTTAATATTGGAGGTGCAGACCAAAGTTGGTTCACAAACCCGAATGTACAGGTTCGTGCTAATTTATACGATGAGAATGGATTGCTCTCCAGCAGTACTCACCCGCTGGGTGCTCCTACAGTTAGCTTGAACGTATATGGCGGAGGCGGATCAGGTGTGCGCCAGCTTGAAGTTGATTTGTTAAGCAACGGGATCTCGGTTGATAAGATAGTCAAGCAAATTGAGCTGTTCCCTTCGGTCTCAGCTGTCACTGCTGAAGCATCTATTACATCCTCTCCCGGTGCAGTAGCTTTGTTCACGGACGTTGATCTGATGAAAACGAGCAGTGGGCAAAAGGCAGCTGCGGCCGGATGGCAAAAGGTAGATTACAATTACAAAGGTGCTGGGGAAAATGTAACGGGTAATGTATACAGCCTGATCGAAAGCACTGCAAGCGCTCAAGCATTAACCTTGCCGGTAGATTTATATGGTTGGTTCGGTGTGTATGTCGGATATGCGGCTGGTACAGAGCAATTCGATGTTACTGATGGCAGTAGCACCGAGACGATATCTTTCGGAAAGGTCAATACGAACCGCTTGTACAGCGAACAGACAATCAGTGAAGAGTTCGTTACTGCGGCCAACTTCAACGGTCGAACTTTAAGCTTTACCCCTGCGACGGGCAAGAAGGCAAGAATTGCCTACGTCAAATTACGGGGCCTCACCACTGGCGACATTGTGGAATATACAGCCACAGATGAAGGAAGTCTGGGCAAGCGAGCCATCTATAACAACGATGGATATACCCATTTCTCCTCATTGAAATATAATAACGTGACGTCGCTCGAGAACAAGGCCATGAATATGTTCGCTGGACAGGATGTTGGCGGGGTCGATTGGGCGCTAGGGACAACGATGCAGCTGAACTATGCTAGTCAGTATGCAGGGGCGCCATTCGATTCCTTCACAGAGGATGACCCGACTCTTAGGGAAATCGATATGCTTGCCAAAGGCACGATTCATAATATTTATGCAGAGAGCGGCAAATGGGCACCTGAGGTTTTGGCCGAGAGTGCTTATGAGAACGGAATCGATCTGGTCATTTCACTGCGAATGAACGCTTTCTATAGCGCAACATCGTTCCCTGCGATGAATGGACAGCTATATAACGATTATACAGGGACTCCTTACGAAGCAAGACAGCTGGATGCCAACAACAATCCTACATTCCGTTTAAGCTACTACAACTCAGCGTTCAGAGACTATATGAAGAATATATTGACGGAAGTGGCGGCCTTTCCCAATGTAGCTGGGGTGAATCTTGACTTCGGCAGATACCCTTATATATTCGGGAATGAATTGACTGATGTGGCAAGCCGTAAAGCGATCGTTACACAATTGTTGAGTGAAATCAGGACGGCACTGCCAGGTAAAACGATCAGTGTACGCATCCCTTATTGGAACTACGAGGGCTATGGGCTGGATCCGCAAGCCTGGATTGATCTAGGCTTGATCGATACCCTTATTCCATCGAACATTTCGTACGAAGATTTCTTCGATATCTCACCATTCGTGGACATGGTATCCGGCTCGAACGTCAAGCTATATGCCGGAATTGTATCCGATCTGTCTGGAACAGACCTGACGAAGGAGCAGGAAGCGATCATCAGAAACGGGGGTACAATTGAAAATACCAAGAGAACGCTTAGCAAAACGCAGTACCAGAAGCGGACCTATGATGTGTATGAAGCAGGGGCTGACGGGGTATATATCTTCAATGATTGGTGGAATGGCAAAGGAATCCTCGGCTTGTTAGGGGACAAAGTGAACGTGCATAAATGGCATTATTTTGACTATTACAGTCAGTTGATCGAGAATCCTGTGTTTATTATGGAGCCGTAGGTAAAGATTAAAGAGACAGTCGATTTTATGGGGAAGTGTGAGTGATCCCCATAATAATTCGACT
This sequence comes from Paenibacillus sp., assembly GCA_029239545.1. Lineage (GTDB taxonomy): Bacteria > Bacillota > Bacilli > Paenibacillales > NBRC-103111 > Paenibacillus_AA. Next base: position 9,027 of record JARBUQ010000079.1, on the reverse strand, counting down.
GTCTCTTATTTGCCGCCCTATAAACTCGGACCGATAATTCAAAGTCCAAACACTCAGAAAGAATGATTGCGCAATTGCTCAATCTTCGATTCCGGGAAGCCCGTTGCCGCCGTTATCATTGAATTATCCAGGCCCAGTGCAATTAAATTTTTGGCTACTGTTTCTTTTTCCAGCTCTCTGCCTTGTTCAATTCCTTGCTGCTTAATCGCTTCAAGGTTTTTCTGCAGCCCCATTGTGTTCTCTCCTTTCTCCTTTAATTCTTGAATCAATTGTTCCACATCCCTATTCTTGTCCGGAAGCTGTGAAGCAATAATATTACTTAGCCAGTTCATAAATTGCGTTTGTAAATCCTCAGGCATTTGTCGGATCGTTCCCATTAGTTTTTGCAATCGTTCGAGAAGAAGCGCCTGATCAGCAGTCTGATCAAGCAGGAAAACTGATCCAATGGTATTCGACAAAGCCAGCAATTCTGTCTCCGTGTAGCGTTCTACATCCAATAAAATGTATTCAAAATCAAGCAACTCTGCCCCGAATGATTCTCCCCCGACCAACAGCTCTCTGAATCGTCGTTTGGCTGTCCATGGACGTTGTCCGTTATACAGCACCATCGGCACAATCACAGGCAGCGAAAAAGGGGCCTCACTATCTTCAGTATCACGGTTCCGAAGCACATACCGCCATATTTCCACTTGATACAGAAGCAGACGGTAAGGCATGGCAAGATCAACTGTCGACTGCAGCTCAACTAGCATATAAAAAATAACATCCCGCCCATTTAAGCGAACTTTATAGACGATATCAGCTTCCTTACGTTTAAAATCCGGCAAAATAAATGTTTGCTTGATCTCCTCTACTTGTGTCTCATCCACCTGGTTGACCCAGCCTTTGTTGACAAAAGAACGCAGCAGTTCAAGAAACAGTTTTTTACTTGAAAGCAAATACCGATAGGAGCTGTCATGTGGAAATTGAACATCCTGTTTCTTGCGATTCTTTCCCATTCACGTTTAGGTTGTTCTTTTAGAATGACATCATAGTTATATATCATTATACCGCATTTGACTTTTCAGGAATAGCACACACCCGCTCAGTATACACCTAACCACTCGTCATTACTGGCAGAGTTCAGGATGGCTTTCATATCGCAGCCCTTCGCCCAAATCAATTAACAAAGTATTAAGTCCGTCCTCCGCCATCTTATCCGTAATCTCATTCCAACTATTCTTATTGCATAACAAGGTTGGACTTGCATGGATTTATTCAGCAGCTCCTTCGAATAATGCCCGATCTTGCTTGTTATGGAAGCTGAAACACAATCACTTGAATTGCTGTTGTATTTTCCGATTTCTGCGTGTACGTACCCACATAGGTCATGCCGAATGAATAGGGACCTGCCAGCAATTCTTTGCTGACCTCTCCTCCGGCAGTCGTTCCGAACGTTCGCCATCTTCCCGCATAATATTTCACTTCGCCGCCATCGAGTGCAGTGCCCTGGCTATCCTTCAGCTGCACCTTGACATTTACTGTGTTAAAAACGACTACGGGATCACTTCCCGTGTTCTGCGTTTGCTGATTATACGTTCCTTCATAGGTCGTGCCGAATGAATAATTACCAGGCAGCAATTCCTTGCTAACCTCTCCTCCGGCAGTCGTTCCGAGAATTCGCCAGCTTCCCGCATAATACTTCACTTCGCCGCTATCAAGCGCAATACCCTGACTATCCTTCAGCTGCACCTTGACGTTAATCGTTTGAAACTCTACAACGGGATTACTTCCTGTATTCTGCGCCTGTTGACTTGTAGTGCCTGCATAAGTGATTGAGAACGTATAGGCTTTATGAGGCAGATTCTTGCTTGCTCTCCCGGAGGAATCCGTTGTTCCAAAGTCCTTCCAGCCACCGTCATAGTATTTTACGGCTCCTCCACTCAATGGATTTCCGTTGCTATCTTTCAGTTGCACTACAACACCACTAGGAACGATCACTTTGGCTGCTGTTGTCAGCCCGCCAATTGCTGTTGTTGCTGTGACATAGGCCACCCCTTCGGAGAGCGCTGTGATGTTCCCGTTGTCATCCACTGTCACTACATTCTGATCATTCGTGCTCCAAAGTACCGTTTGGCTCGGTACCGTTATTGGTGCGACCACAGCAAGCAGCGTCTCCGTTCCGCCTATTGGCAACAACGTTTCCGTTTTATTAAGCTCGATGCCAGTTGGCATGAGGAAACCCGTATTTCGTGTCAATTGTATGGAATTGAAATATACCTCGTTTGTTCCCGACTGCCAATCCAGCGGAATGTTATAGATCAGCATTCCGTCCGTACCTGTCGGAAGTGATCTGCCCATTCCGGAATGTTCGACCAGTTTAACACCATCCAACCATAATGACAGCGTTTGATCGCCATCGAAATTGATTTCCCAATCATGGAAAGCTTGGTCGGTTGGCATATTAAGCTGGTCTTGGACATTTGAAGCAATCCCTTGGAACATCACCTTATTCTGATCATTGAAGGTGATACTGAAATGCTTCTGATTCGCTGTAATCTTGAAGATAACCCCTCGATTAATATGATTTTGGAAAGGCGTCATCAGATCAACAATGCGTGCATTCAGCTTTAAGCTCCATGCGCCGGAGCCAATCGTAAAGCTTTTATTCATGGTGACGTAATTCGTTCCTGCTTGATGATCCCCATAGAACAAATATTGGCCTGCATCAACCGGCTTCATATTGATTGCATTTGGATTCCCCTTGGAATTACTGGAATCTGTAATATACACACCAGTCTTCGGTGCCGAGCTTACCCCCCAAGCTGCGCTAGTCAGATTGGATGCGTTATCATTCAATAGTAAGCTATTAGGCGTACCGGTTGTCGTAACCAAGCCATTCACCCATGTTGCAGGGTAGGCAAATTCATGCCATTTCTCCACCTTTACCTTGTCCCCCAACAGACCCAGAGCATTCGTACCAGCAATGTTATTGAACACGTATATGCCATCATAGCCCGCCTCATAGAACTCGTTAGCACGCAGAAGATACTGCTCTTTGGAAACACTTGTCCGTGAAATATTGCTGGCCACTCCACGCTTGAGCAAATCCTCCTCCTGCTTGGACAAATCTACTCCAGCGATATTGAAATTGATGCCGCCATACAGTTTCACGTTCGTTCCGCTTACCAGATCGGCGAACTCGTCAAGATTGCTCCAAAACTTCTCACTATTCACTGAGGATGGAACTAGTATATCGATGAGGCCTTCATTAATCCAAGTTTGAACATCGAATCCATTCTTGAAATAATCATGATCCGGTACCCGAACGGAGATTTGAACACCCGGTAATACCAGTCGCAGCTCCCGTATGAAATCGGTCAATATGTTCGCCCGATATTGCATCCACCGCTGAGCACCTGCCGGAGTATGCTCCAGCTTCGGGTCGACACCATACTGGGTTATATATCCGGCCGTAATGACAGGCTCCCAGCCCAAAACATAAGGATTGCGATTGAAATCGAGCTCGATCCCTTGCACTCCTTGGAAGGATGCGGCTTCCAGCAGCAATTCCTCGATAGTCTCACGAAACGCTGAATAACCATAACTTAAATTATTTCCAAGAGGCGCTCCATAGTAAGTCAAATATCGATATGCATCGTATTGCGGGTAAATGTTTCCGTTCAGCCATGGATACAGATTCATAGGATAGAACGCATTCACTCTAAGGGAAGCGAATGTGTCGATTCCGATTTGTTGGGATCTTTGTGCCACGATTTGCAACGGATTTTTACCATCCGCTACGAACTGAAGTGTCGTATCACGAATTTTTTTGTCAACTTCTCTCATAAGCAATTCCTGCTGTGGTGTCAAGCTCGCATATGGGATTCCAGCAACCTCACTTTCGTAGAAGGTCAGGAATGTTGTACCCGTAGCGTAATAGATCGCACCGACATCCTGATTGGCGTAAATATCTACATCATTAGCTTTCAGGGTTGCTTCGTTGGTGACCTTTCCGATGGCCATATTGGTATTGGCATCGTTATTATAGATGACTCTCTTCCCATTTGCCCCTTCATCTGCCTTGGAGGCGATAATGATTTCATTGCCTGTCAAGCTTTTGAACTTGAGATAAGCGATTCTCGCTTGTTTCCCTGGTTCCGGGACAATCTGCAGCGTCTCTCCATTGAAATCAGCCGCTTTAACATATACTTCAGAAACCGCCTTGCCACCGTAAGCGGTTGCAGGATCGAATTTGGCACCATCGATCACAATCGTCCGCTCATTGACTCCTTCCGTGATAGAAAACCCTTGCGTACCGGATATATACCCTACATAGACGCCAAACCATCCATGGAGATGAACAGGTACCTGCAAAGCAGTGGACTCGTTCTGATTTTCCAGGAATACACCGCCCTCACGGGAACCATCATACTGGTAATGAGATTGCTTCCACCCAGCAGCAAGCGGGTCTTGATCCAGTGCATCCTTCAAATCGTGCATTTGTGTGAAGAGAAACACTTTGTCATCGGTTGCTGTAATCGTTTGGCCGACATACACCGATTCAACAACTGAACGGAGCTCGATATTTTGTGTTAAGCTATTAATCTCGTAATTGTCTTTCATAAGTCTCAAATCCAGCTTCATTCGACCAGATTGCCCCTCCGGGTTAATGTGGATTGGGATGATCGAATCTGCCACGACTTGATGCGTCCAAGCTATTAATTGATTTTCCTTGTAAAGTTCAGCCCGAAGCATAACGCTCTGATCAGCGATCCAGAGCGGATCGATATCGGCTGCATTGACAATAGCATCGACAGATGTGGAGTCAGAGTTAGGCAATATCGTAACCCCATTAAGAAACGGTTTATACCAGAGAGGTTGCGTATCCGTCACCATTCTGATGTTGTCCAAATATACTTCGGTTGAACCTCCCGCAGCTCCAACGGAATCCTGGATCAAGCTAATCCGTTCCGGTTCCGCAACGCTAAGACCAGCCTCTGCAAAAACACCAAGCTTCACTCCATCCAACGCCACAAATGTACGACCATATTCATCCAGTCCGATTTTCCAATTATGGAAATTCACATCTGTTGGCAAGGTGATTGGAAGCTGTTCATAAGAATCCGGAGCATTCTTCAAAACATGCAACTGATTCTTATCATTCAAAGTGAACCTATATTTTTTGTTATTAGCCACAATTTCGAAGCTTAGTCCTTTGGTAGGACTACTGCCCGCAGATGTAATCAGACTTGCAATTCGCGCATCAAATTCCAAGGTCCATGGTTGATTGCCAATCTCGACGGATTGATATACCTGTGTCGTCACGGTAGCTTGATTGTCACCATAGATTAGATATCTCCCCTCATCAACCGCCTTCATTCCTGCAAGTGTCCCGTTAGACTTGGAGTGGTCTGTTACATAAGCTCCTATACTTGGCGCATCAGCCTGCCAGCCACTTGTATCGAGGCTCGAAGCATCATCTTGAATAATTACATTATTCGCCGTTTTGATCAGCTTCAGATGCTCCAGATAAAACTCGTTCGTGCCTGATTCCCACTCCAGTGGAAAGTTTGTAATCGTGATCCCGTCCACTTTTGCTGACGTTAGTCCGATTCCTTCATATTCCGCTAGTTTAATATGATCGCGCAGGAGTGATAAAGTACCAAATCCATCGAACACGATTTCCCATTTGTGCAGGACATTATCCGTTAGTCCGACTACCTGCTTCTCATAGTACGTACCGCCCGAATCCTTTTGGAAGATCACTTTGTCTTGTTCGTTAAAGGTTACCCGGTAAAGCTTCTTATTCGCCACAATGTCAAAATTGATGCCCATCTGGGCCTGGGTATCGAGCGGTGTAATCAAATCCGCGATTCGTGCATCGAATTCTAATGTCCACGCACCGGGCCCGATAGGCACATTTTTCGTAATGGCAGAATAAGTGCGATTGTCATTCGCTATTTTATCGCCATAGAACAAATATTGCCCTGGCTGAACCGGCTTGAGCGGCAGCTGATGCGGATTTCCTGATGAAACACTGGAATCAATCGTGTATGCATTCGGCACCGGAAAAGCAACAGGTCCAGGAATCCATCCTGCAGTTTGCAAATTTGAAGCGTCATCCTCGAATAATGTTCCAACTATGGTCTGTACCTGTACATTCGTACGGGCCAGGAATCCACCATCATAAGTTACGGCTGTGACCGTTGCATCACCAACAGAGATCGCCGTAACGGTACCATCCTGCTGGACGGTGGCGACAGTCGGATTGCTGCTGCTCCACAATACCGTTTTATCCGTGGCAAGCGCTGGAAGCACGCTAGCTATTAGAGTTTCACTACCTCCTATCGTAATAGCTGTTTTGGATTTATTTAGCGTGATCCCGCTAACGGGGAGCGGCTTCACCTCTACTAATGAACTGGCTGTAAATTCGCCGTCCTCAGTCGTTACCGTTATCATCGCTATTCCTGAAGAAACGCCCGTCAGGATCCCTTGAGCATCTATTGTCACTACAGCCGTATTGCTGCTGGACCACTGGACATTCTTGTTGCTTGCATTAATCGGCTGTATAGTTGCCGTCAACGGGATATGATCACCGACACGCAACTCCGTTTCGGTCGGGTTCAACACTACACCTGTAACCCCTATATCGCCTATAATGACCGCAATGGCAGCGGCAGCCGTATAACCACCATCTACAGTTGCAGCAGTAATCGTAGCATCGCCTTCAGCTATGGCGAAGACAACGCCATTCGCATCAACTGTCGCAATATTCGTATCGGAGCTGGACCATAACACACCTTTCTCTCCAGCATTGGCTGGTGCTACCGTTGCGTTCAATGCACCATACGAGCCTGGCGATAGGGTCAAGGTGTCGGGATCAACCGTAATTCCATTGGCCGGTCGGTACAGCTTCATATGCTCGAAATACACTTCATTCGTTCCGGATTGCCAGTCCAGTGGAATGTTATAAAGGATCATGCCATCCGTAGTCCCAGGCAATGACCTTCCCATCCCTGCATGCTCGGCCACCTTGACGCCATCGAGCCAGAGCGACACCGTCTGGATCCCATCAAAGTTGATGCTCCACTCGTGGATAGCATTATCAGTCGGCATAGTTAACCGATCTTGATAGGTTCCCGCCGATCCCAAAAACATCACCCTGTTCTGATCGTTGAAGGTAAGACTGTACTGCTTCTCATTCGCATGGACTCTTATTATGATTCCTCGGTTTACATGGTTCTGGTACGGTGTCATCAGATCAGCGAATCGCGCACCGAACTTCAACTTCCAGGCTCCGGACCCAATAGAAAAGTTTTTGGCCATCGTTATGTAGTTGGAGCCTGCTGCTTGATCGCCATAGAGCAAGTATTGACCGGCGCCGACCGGTTTCATCGTCACTCCATTCGGATTCCCTTTGGAATTGCCGGAGTCTGTAATGTAAACACCGTTTCTGGGCACTGAACTTACGTTCCATCCTGCTGCAGTAAAGCTGGTCATGTTGTCCTCGAAAAATACACCGTTCGTTTCACCAAATACAACAGCGGAATTGTAAATGGGGATCATACTAACGATCATCAATACGACTAAGTAAATTCGAATCCTCCTGAACCATTTCCCAATCATAACTAACCCCTCCCATTGGAATCATTGTGACACATGTGTTACATTCCATTGTTTCTTACGATCACAGCGCACTCATCCGCTTCAACGGCAGCACGGCACGCTGCCAGCAAATCATGATGCGTAATCTCATGAGGTCTCCCTTCAATTCTGTGCAAGAAGTCTTCTGTAACTGTTGAAGGTACTGATCGGAGCGGAATCTTGGCAAACGGCCTGGCATGCATGACTGTGAACAAGAACTCCTCCTGTCCGACCGATGGATCACCTGTTAATCGAATTTCAGCGCTGCCCAGCGTCCCTGTGACGAATATGCGAAGGTCCCCATAGCTCCAGCACTTCTCAGGCGTATGCCAATCGGCGTATAGCTGCGCTACAACACCACCACTCAGAATGGTCTGAACAGCAGCAACATCGTAGAAATCCGGATATTCCGGTAAAATTGTCTTTGCTAATACCGCCGAAGTAGAAGCGACCTCCTGACCAGTCAACCAGCCCAGAATGTCAAAATCATGAATAAATAAATCCATTATGATGCCACCATTTTGCAGCTTGGAGAAATGCCAGGGTTGACGGCTATTTGGGTTCAGCATATGCGGCTTGCGCATCGTGATCGAGAGCAAAGTTCCGAGCTCGCCGGCATTGATCATTTGCTTCAAGGTGTAGAGAGAGCGTTTATCCCTTGAAGTTAGCATGAGCCCAATTTGAATCCGCTCCCGATTCATGACGGCTTCCAAGCGATTCAACCCGTCGCGGTTAGTAATAATCGGCTTGTCGAGCATGATATGCTTGCCATACTCGCAGCAGGCTTCAATGATGCCAATTTTCTCGTCATTAATGGCGGATGACCCAATGATCGTAGCGGATGAATTCCAAATCTCATCCGCATCCTGCACGAGCGGTATGTTATATTTCTCTGCAAGGGAAGCAGCTAACACATGTGGATCACAATCATAAATCCCGACACATTTATGTCCGGCCTTAAGCATGGCCTCAATAAACATGGAGATATGACTATGTTGACAGCCAACAATAGCGAAGTCGTGTATCAATGTTCCAGCTCCTGTTCGAATCGAATTTCTTGACCCTGCTTGGACGAGTCATATGTGCCCCATATCAGTGCAAGTCCTGCTCTCGCATCTTCCCCAGATATAATCGGCTCTCTGTCTTCCTGAATAGCCAGTACCATATCTTCTATCTGCAGCCGATGCCCTTCTCTCCCGGATTCCACAGGAAATTCTGGTATTTCCACAGACTCTCCAACAATATCCAAAGTCGTGATTACATCGCCCTTCAGAATAACCGTGCCCTTATCCCCATGGATAATAATCTGATGCTCGGGCTGCTTGTAAGCCGTTGTTGTCATCTCGAGTACTCCAAGCGCTCCGTTCTTATAGCCCAAAACAGCAACGGCAGTATCCTCAA
>JARBUQ010000078.1 GCA_029239545.1 Paenibacillus sp. | reverse complement strand
AAGTTCAAGAGGCAATCGTAGCCCGCCCTCCTGCCCTTCCATGCGCCTTACTGAACTCAACCACCAAGGACCTGACCGGTGAACTTTCAGTCAGGGTTTTCTTCAGAACTTTGTACTATTACTATGGTTTTTAAATGATGACTCATTGTGATAAGGGGGCAAGGATGAAATAATGTGAGTAAGTTACATCATAAGGGTGGCCACTCTTGTAACCGGGAAGCCAAATATAAATGAGGGGAGATTTTCAATTGAGACAACATTTCCTGAAAATGTTGACCGGATCGATTTTAACTTTATCTCTAGTAAGCGCTTGCACGTCTACTGCTACTCCTGAAGGGACCCCTAAGGAGACCTCAAATGAACCGGCGAAATCAACAGCACCCAATGGGACTGCGGACAAAGTGAAACCTCCAGGAACCTTTCCCATAGTGGATAAAAAGGAAACCTTGAAAATATTCACTGTCCAGGACAGTACCGTCGAGAATCCGGCTACCAATGATTTCGTGAAATGGTATGAAGAGAAGACCAACATAAAGATTGAGTGGGATGTCGCACCTGCCGCGGGTTTCGCGGAGAAGCTTCAAGTTACGCTCGCTGGCGGCAAGCTGCCGGATATATTCATGGCTTCTAGTATTAGTGCCAGTCAGCAAGTATCTTATGGCGCGCAAGGAGTGTTCAGGCCCCTTAACGATCTGATCGATAAATACGCGCCGAATATTAAGAAAATGATGCAGGATAGTCCGTATCTGAAAGATTATATGTACACATTGGATGGCAATATTTATGCGCTGCCCACCCTCGATGAAGGACTGCACGTAACAATGCCTAACAAGCTTTGGATTTATCAGCCGTGGCTGGATAAGCTCGGACTCAAAATGCCGACCACATTGGATGAATACTACAATGTGCTGGTCGCCTTCAAGAAGAATTATCCCAATGCTTGGCCGCTCTCAGCGTTGAAAGGCGCGGAGCCTACCAACTTCTTTATGCAGTCCTTTATTTACTACGACAATCGCAATTATTTGCAAATGAAAGACAAGAAGGTCGAATTTGTGGCGGATAAGCCGGCTTACAAAGAAGGCCTGAAATATTTAAGGAAATTGGTGAAGGATGGTCTGCTTCAACCGGAAGCGTATACACAATACCGACAAGCTCTGACAGCCCTCGGCGAGTATCCGGGTGAAACAAGACTCGGTTCTGTAACAGGCCTATGGTGGGGGTCATGGGTGGTCAATAACGGAGATAGCGGACGTTATAAGGATTATCAACCCGTTGGAATCCTGGCGGGACCTGGCGGAGAACGGATTGGAATGGATAGAGGAGTCACTCCGGCAATGGGGGCCTTTGCTATAACCAAAGACGCCAAAAACCCCGAAGCCGCAATACGTTGGGTCGATTGGTTGTACAATCCGAACAATATGTTCGAAGAAGGCTGGAGCGCCTATTTCGGGAAGGAAGGGGTCGGTTGGAAAAAGGCCGCTCCTGGAGCGAAGTCGTATACAGGTGCAGATGCCAAGTGGGAGTTCATCATGCCTTACGGGACGAAGAACAACCACCGCCTGCAGCAAAGCGCTCCTTTCTACCGCACAGCCGCCTTTACTTACAGTGAAGCTATGGTGGACAAAAATGATCTGGAGCCTCGCCTATACAGAGCCACCAAAGAGCTGTACGTTCCCTATTCCAGAAAAGATTTGATGGTTCCCTTTCTCTTCCTGTCCGAGAAGGATTTGACCAAACATGGGGATCTGCTGAACAACCTCAAGAACGTCGTATCCCAATTCGAAATTAAATTCCTAACAGGCAATCTGGATCTGGACAAGGACTGGGACTCGTATCTGAAAGAATTGAACAATGCGGGGCTTCCAGCCTATATCGAGATCGTACAGAGAAACGTTGATCTGAAGAAATAAATTACAATCCCAACTACATCCCCTTCGAATCCAGGGGATGTAGTGAAGGAGTTGGTTGCGATTCTATCACGATCCACCGTGCAACGGATTTTGCATAATTGGCAGCTGTATGCGCTCATTCTGATTCCACTTGTGTATATCATCATCTTTCATTATGTGCCGATATACGGGCTGCAGATGGCCTTCAAAAATTACAACGTGGTCAAAGGCTTAAGTGGAAGCGATTGGGTGGGCCTGCAGCATTATCAGCGGTTTTTCAATTCTTATGATTTTAAAATCATTCTAAAGAACACGGTGCTCATTTCTGTTGTTCAATTGCTTGTTGCTTTCCCGGCGCCCATTCTGTTGGCCTTATCGCTGAACTACATTCGTAAGATGATGTTCAAAAAAACGGTTCAGATGGTCACGTATGCTCCTTATTTTATATCGCTGGTTGTGATGACGGGCATTATCCTGCAGCTGTTGTCTCCGAACACGGGGGTCATCTATAAGCTGGTGGAAATCATTCTGGGCAGGCCGATCAACTTTATGATGGAGCCGGACTATTTCATTCCCATCTATGTTTTATCGGGGATATGGCAGAACATCGGTTGGAGCTCGATCATTTATTTGGCGGCGCTTTCCGGTATTGATCCAACGCTACATGAAGCGGCAGTAATGGATGGCGCTAATAAAGTGCAGCGGGTACGCCATATTGATATCCCGGGCATCATGCCGACTGTTGTTATTCTATTCATTATGGAAGTCGGAAGATTTATGAATGTAGGGTTCCTGAAAATATTATTGCTGCAAAATCCCTTGAACTTATCAGCCTCTGAAGTAATAGATACGTACGTGTATCGCACGGGGATTCTCTCCGGGTTGCCGGATTTCTCTTACGCAGCAGCAATCGGCCTTTTTAAGTCCTTGATCGGATTAGTATTAATTGTGATCGCGAACCAGATTGCCAGAAAAGTAAATGGCAGCGGTGTCTGGTGATGGAGGATGTGAAACCATGCATGAAAATAATCTGATTCGGGAAACGGGCTCCGACAAACTATTTAATGTGATCAATTATACATTCGCGATCGGCCTGCTGATTGTCGTTATGTATCCCTTAATCTTCGTGGTGAGTGCCTCCTTTAGCTCTCCACAAGCATTGATATCGGGAAAAGTATGGCTCTTCCCCGTGGATTTCAGTTTGGCCGGTTATAAAGCGGTTTTTGAGTATCGGGAAGTGTGGGTTGGGTTTGCCAATAGCGTTTTTTATATGGTTGTTGGAACGATATTAAACATTATCTTAACGATAGCGGCGGCCTACCCTCTTTCTCGGAAAGATTTTTTGGGCGGGAGAGCCATTGCCCTCATTTTCGCTTTCACTTTAATATTCTCGGGAGGGTTGATTCCTACCTATTTGCTGGTCCGGAATTTGGGCTTGATGGATTCCCGGCTGGCACTCTTAATCCCTAGTTCCATTAATGTTTTTAATGTCATTGTGATGATGTCTTTCTTTCGAAGCTCGATTCCAGACGAATTGCTGGATTCCGCCAAAATGGATGGCTGCAGCAATTTCCGCTTCCTGCTCCGTATCGTCATTCCTTTGTCGGGGGCTGTTATTGCTGTTATCACTTTATTTTATGCCGTTGACCATTGGAACAGCTATTTTGAAGCCCTCTTATATTTGTCAGACAAGAATAAATACCCTTTGCAGCTTTTTTTACGGAATATTTTAGTGCTGAATACGGTATTTGATTTTGCCAAAGAAGATGTCCGAGGGGACAGCAGCCGCATGTATTTAAGTGAGTTAATGAAATATTCGCTGATCATCATTTCGACGCTGCCGCTGCTTATTATTTATCCTTTTGTGCAAAAGCATTTTGTTAAGGGAGTTATGATCGGTTCTTTGAAAGGCTAGTACGAGGAAGCTAGCACCAGTTAATAAACAAACATGGCTTATCGCCAATGGGAGGTTATCATTCATGGCATTTAATCAACCAGTCCGTCTGGCTGTTGTAGGTGGAAACCGCGGGTTCTCGTACACGAGGACGATGGATTTATTACAAGAACAAATTGAGCTGGTGGCGGTATGTGATCTGGATGAACAGGTTTTTGGCAAATGGAAAGAGCGGTATCCCGAAATCCGAACGAGCACGAATTATGAACAGCTGTTGAATGACGATTGTATCGATGCCGTGTTTATTGCGACACCTATGTTAATCCATGCACAACAAGCGGTACAAGCGATGAAGGCGGGAAAACATGTTCTCTGTGAAGTGTCTTCAGCCCACACGCTGGAGGATTGCTGGGAGCTAGTGGAGACCGTGGAGCAGACAGGGAAAGTGTACATGATGGCGGAAAACTTCTGTTACACACGATTGAATATGATGGTCCGCAATATGTCGGAGAAAGGGATGTTCGGCGAAATTACGCACGCGGAATGCGGGTATGTCCATGATGTGCGCAGAGCTACCAATAATGCCGATGGTTCATTGAAGTGGCGTGGCGAGATGTTAAGAGATTTCAACGGCATTAACTATCCGACTCATTCCCTCGGTCCGATAGCCCAGTGGTTGGGCATTAACCAGAAGGATGGCGATTCATTCGATTACATGACGACGGTTGTATCGAAGCCAGCCTCTCAATGCGACTATTTTGCGGAGCTATTCGGCAAGGAACATCCGGGAGCACAGCCCGATTACTGGAAGCAGGGCGATTCAGCCTTAACGTTAATTCGTACGAAGCAGGGGGCCGTTATTTATTTGCGCAATGACTTCTCCTCCCCCCGTCCTTTCAACTATAAGCATCATGCGCTGCAAGGGACAAAAGGTTCTTTCCTGCCTCCTCGATTCGAAGGAGAAGAGCCGATGGTATGGTTTGACAGCCGTTCGTCTGAGCGTTCTTATAATGGCAAAGCTGTCTGGACGCCTCTATGGGAATATGCGGATGAATTCGAGCATCCTTGGTGGAGTCGGTCACGGGAAAAAGCAGAAGCGGCTGCTTCTTTCGGGGATTATTTTGTGATGGAGGAGTTTGCCGCTGCGATAAGGGAAAACCGCCTTCCTGAGATGGATGTATATGATTCGGTGGCGATAAGTAGTGTGTTTCCGCTTTCCGTTCAATCTGCAGCCAATCATGGACAACCGGTCGCGTTCCCGGATTTCGCCCGAAATAAATACCGAAAAATGGATCGGCGGTGAGGAACATGAAATGGGGAATCAGCTCGAACAGCTTAACCCGTGCCATAGCTGCCAAGGAAATGACTGTTCCGGATGTCATAGAGTGGACGGCTGAGGCTGGAGGAGAGCACATTGAAATTGTGCCGATCGGTTACGATCTAACCCGGGATCCTGAGCTTCTGCAGGCCATACGCAGTAAAGCGGAGCAGGTGGGAATCGATATATCGAACTATACGGTTCGAGCCAACTTTGTTACCGAGGATGAAACAAGTCTCAACCAAGAAATTGAGCGTGTGAAGCAGGAGGTCAATATTGCGAACGAGCTTGGGGTCAAATTGATGCGTCATGACGTAGCGTCCAGACCTCCCGGGGAACGGTCAATCGTTCAATTTCACAAGGATTTACCTATACTGGCGGAAGCCTGCAGACAAATTGCCGATTACGCCTCCAAGTTCGGGATTACAACAAGTGTGGAGAATCATGGCTACTACATGCAGGCTAGTGAACGGGTGCAAAGCTTGATCCATGCGGTTGGACGACCTAATTTCAAGACTACGCTCGATACGGGGAATTTCATGTGTGTGGATGAAACGGCGGTCCATGGTGTAAGCAATAATATCCATCTTGCTTCTATGGTTCATTTGAAGGATTTTTACCTTCGTTCCGGACATCGGGATCCCGGTCAAGGCTGGTTCAAGACAGCGGGTGGAAATTACTTGCGTGGTTCGATTGTGGGGCAAGGGGATATCGATATATGGGAAGTGCTGCGCATCATTAAAGGATCAGGCTATGACGGGTATATATCCATTGAATTTGAAGGCATGGAAGAATGCCGCAGCGGGACGAGGACCGGTCTCGATAACGCAAAGCGTATTTGGAACGAAGTATGATCAACCAAGGTTTCAGTATAGAGGAGGAGAAGCGGTGAAGATATTAGCGATTGGGGCGCATCCGGATGATATCGAAATATCTTGTGCCGGCACGCTGGCCAAGATGGTCCAATCCGGTCACGAGGTAGTCCTTTGTCACGTGAGCGACGGGGATAAAGGCCATTATGAAATACCGGCAGAGAAACTGATTCCTATTCGCCAGCAGGAGGCGCAGCAAGCAGGAGCCGTTATAGGCTGCCCCGTTATTTCATTGGGGATGAGGGACGGGAGAATTATAGCGGACCATGAGGGGAATCGAGAGCTTTTCATCGATCTATTGTGCTCTGTTCAGCCTGATCTCGTTATCACGCACGCTCCGAACGATTATATGCCTGATCATGTTGCCGTGAGCCGCTTAGTATTTGATACTACATTTCTTGCGACATTGCCGGGAGCATCGCAGAATCACCCTTTTGCCGCCAAAGTTCCTTCTTTGTTTTATATGGATAACCTGTCCGGCATTGATTTTCAACCGACACTCTACGTCGATATTACGGATACCTTTACAACGAAAGCGACCATGCTGGAGCAGCATCAAAGCCAGTTAGTCTGGCTGAAGGAGCACGATAATGTTGATGTCCTGGATTTAATGAAGACGTTAAGCAAATTCAGAGGTATTCAGGCCGGATGTACATATGCAGAAGGGTTTATCCAGCATATGGCTTGGACACGTCCTAACGCGGTCCGATTCCCGGTGTGATCCTGTTGTGAACCAATACAAAATAGAGGAGTGCAGAACAATGACGATTAAATTTGCTGTAGTAGGAACAGGTTGGGTAGCGGGAGAATATCTCAAAGCGATTCACGCCCGAAAGGATTCTGAAGTGTATGGCGTTGTTTCCAACGATGCTAATCGTGTGAAAACGAAATTGTCTGAGCTTGGAATTGACACCAGGATCTTCGCTACCTTCGAGGAAATGATCAAGGATCCGCAGGTTGACGCTGTTGTCCTCTGTTCGACCCCGGGCATCCGCCCGCAGCAAGCGGCAATGGCTGCCCGGCATGGCAAGCACTTGATTATTGAGAAGCCGATGGCGATGAACCGCGAAGGGCTCGAGATCATGGCCGATGCCATTTCGAGCAATCCGATCAAATCGGTAGTTAGCTTCGTCCTCCGCTGGAATCCGATGTTCGAATCTACGAAGGCTCTTATTAATGATGATGCGTTAGGAAGAGTGTATATGGCTCAGGTTGATTACTGGCATCACATCGGGCCGCATTATGTGCAGTATGTGTGGAGTAAAACAAAAGAGCTAGGTGGAAGCAGCATTCTTACAGCGGGTTGTCACGCGGTCGATGCGGTGCGGTATTTTGCCGGAGACATTACAGAAGTAACAGCATATAGCTGCAAAACCTGGACGGACTCGGATTATGAATTCGATCCGAACGCCATTGCGATATTCAAATTGAAAAACGGGGGGCTTGGTAAAGTGTCCTCGTCAGTTGAATGTAAAACGCCGTACAAATTCAATGTTCATTTACTCGGTGAAAAAGGCGCGATTATGGACAACAAATTGTACAGCCACAAGCTTCCAGGGCAAACGAACTATGCGACCATTCCGACCATTCTGCCGGACAGCGGAGACGTGTCCCATCATCCATTCGCCCAGGAGCTTGCCGATTTCGTGCAGGCCATTCTCAATAACTCGACTACTCGCTGCGACTTCTTCGATGCGTACAAATCGATGGATGTTTGCTTTGCCATTGATGAATCCATCGCTACGGGACAAAAAGTAATCATTCAATCGTAATCGGAACTGCAAGCACGCAGGATGGGAGCAGTACAGGTGTTCCAATAGGAGGATCCTATGAGGTTAGACAATCATATCGCACTGATTACGGGAGGGTCGCTTGGCATCGGTCGCGCAATCGCCCTCCGATTCGCAGGCGAAGGCGCTAAAGTGGCCATCTCCGGGCGGGGCCGCGCTTCATTGGAGGAAGCAGCGGTTGTGATCCGGGAGCAAGGCGGCGAGGTATTAACATTGGAGTCCGATGTGCAGGATCAAGAGCAGGTTAACGGTATGATCGATTGTGTCCTGGAGAAATGGGGAAGGATTGATGTGCTGGTCCATAATGCGGGAATTAATAATCCGACCCCCTTTCTCGACATAACGGTGGAAGAATGGGACCGTCATATCAACATTAATTTGAAGGGTACATTTCTTGTAGCGCAGAGAGTATGCAGGGAGATGACCAAGCGGCAGCAAAAAGGCTCTGTCGTCCTTATGTCCAGTGTCAACGGGCTTGCAGCGGAAGCGGATTTGGCCCATTACAACGCATCCAAGGGCGGAATGAACATGCTGGCCATGTCCATGGCGCTAGAATTAGCACCTCTGGGTATTCGCGTCAATTCCTTATGTCCGGGTTTTATAGAGACGCGATTAACTAAGCCGCTTATAGATAATGAGCCTGCCATTAAGGAATATTTGAGAACGATTCCGATGGGGAGGGTCGGGCAGCCCGAAGAAATAGCGGATGCAGCCCTTTTCCTGGCAAGTGAAGAATCGCGCTATATTACGGGCCATTGTATGGTTGTCGATGGCGGACAAATCATCAAGCTTTCGTAATAGACTTTTTCAAAATGTCATTAAGGAGGGTTTCGCCTATGGTGGATTCCAAGTATTTACTGACCGATGAACAGATGGCGCAATTTATCACACATGGCTTTGTAGTGCTGAATACCGATTTTTCCGATGATTTTCATAAGTCGGTTCTGCAGAAGATGAATGATGTTTACGCGACGGAAGGAAATGTGGGGAATAATATTTTGCCGAGAATTCCGGAGATACAGCAGTTTTTTGATCATCCAACCGTGCAGGGCGGCCTAACGAGTATTCTAGGTCCTGATTATATAATGCATGCTCATCGGCATGGGCATTTCAATGTTGCAGGCAGTAAAGGGATGGC
Source organism: Paenibacillus sp. (assembly GCA_029239545.1). Lineage (GTDB taxonomy): Bacteria > Bacillota > Bacilli > Paenibacillales > NBRC-103111 > Paenibacillus_AA. The sequence continues at coordinate 2,699 of JARBUQ010000078.1, read as the reverse complement.
TTGGCACAAAGACAATTACTGGGGTAACGAGAAGCTGAGAAATCATCATCCCTGGTCTGCGATGATCTTCTATTACCCACAAGATGTAACGGAAGATATGGGACCTTCAGGTCTAATGCCGGGCACGCAAAATCATTATCAGCTGACTGGAGACCAATCCGAGCATAAACTATCGGTATGTGGAAAAGCGGGCACCATGGCATTGATTGCCTACGATATTTGGCACACAGCGATGCCTAATTTTTCGGAGAAAAATCGATTTATGCTGAAGTTTTTATTTTTTCGCCTGGAAGCACCGAAGCGTCCAAGCTGGAATAACACGAGAACGGAATGGATGCGGCCGCAGCAAATGCTGCCTATTCCGGATCATGATTTGATTTGGGAGCATACATGGAATTGGTTATCCGGATCATCGTCAGGGACAAGTTCAGAGAGTTCGGTTGACCAGGCTGCTAAACGACAGTTGAATGCCTATCAGCAGCAGTTGAGCGATCCGAATGAAGTTATCGCCTTGAATGCAGCCTATGCATTGGCTGCAATGGGGCTGGAGGCAATTCCTGCCTTAATCGATGGGCTGGACAATTCGTCACCTGCAGCAGTACGCAGCGCAGCTCATGGGTTGGCGGCAGTAGGCAGCCCAGCGATTCCCTCCATTGTTAAGGCGCTTAATTCCAGGGAGATTAATAATCGTGAGCTGTATGGACATCTTGCCTTCATATTAGGTGAGATCGGGAGCGAAGCATCTGAAGCCGTGCCGGGATTGATTGAACTGCTGCAGGAGGATTCCCGATTCGTCCGTCAACATATCATAGAAGCTTTGGGTTTGATCCAAGAGCCCTATGAGCTTACCATTCCAGCGTTATGTGACCGGTTAACGAATGATTCGGTCCCTTACATTCGGTTTATGGCCGGATTGTCGCTTGCCAGAATAGGGAAGGAAGCCGGGGAAGCGGTGCCAGCGTTGAAACAAGCACTCAACGATTCCAATCGTTACGTATCCGCGATTGCTGCTTCCGCCCTTCAACGCATAAGGAGCGATGAGGCTTTGGATGTGCTGCTTCCGTTTTTGCAAACCGCTCGTTGGTGCCCCGTTACAACTGTTGAGAGCAGATATTGAGTCGATTTTGCGAATAGCTGTTTTGTAGTTTCTTGAAACGGTCATGTTTCACTGTACACATAAGAAACCCGGTCCTTGCGATCGGGTTTCTTACATCTGGCATTAAATCGAGAAACTTCGGTTTTTTACAGGAAATGATAAACTGTATGAATTGAGACTTCTCGACATATCAAGCAGCAACTGCTTTAGTCTAACTCTTGAGTCTGTTACTATATCTGTAGAGGTTTCGACAGCAGCTAGATCAAGTTGCAAACTCGCCGCACGGTGTGAAAGAGGCCACGGGAGGGCTGTAGAAAGAAGGTAGATGGCCAAGACGATGCGATGCGGACACACGTTCCGTCCAAAACCCCCGTTTTGGTCTGCTCGGGGACACAGGTTCCGTTATCGGCAAAGAATGGACCCGAAAAGGCCCTGTTTTGCAGGAATAGCGGATTCTGTGTCCGCTCAAACCCGCTACATGTGCTTCTAGACGAATATAACGGATCTGCTGTCCGCTTAGCCCAGCCTAGACACTCGCTCACTCTAGTTTCACCTTTCTGACTTGTTCGCACCGCGCTCTGGGAGCTGCGCACGGTGTGAAAAGTTAATTTACAGACTTCAAGGAAGTGGAGCCTTTGCAAAACATTCATGAGAAGCTTCGTATTGCATTGTTGGAAATAGAACGGCTTAAACTTGAAAACGATCAATTAAGAGATCTACTGAAAGATTTAGCTCCTGAAGTGACGCTTACCCCCGGACATACAATTAAACCCTTAGAAGATAAAGATGCAGCTAAGCTCGATGAGGAGCGAATAGAGGAAGTAGAGGTAGAGGTAGAGGTAGAAGCAGCGGGCGTCCATCAACTATCTTCAGTGTCAGAGAAAATCAGACTGTTTCGAAGTTTATTTCGTGGCAGAGAAGATGTCTCCCAATCCGATGGAACGGCAAACAAGGAAAATCGGGTTATTCACCGGCTTGTGGCAATGAGTGGACAACAGTCTGTCATAAACCGAAAGTGAAATGCTCGGTATGTACACATCAGAATTTCTTACCCGTTACGGACGAGGTACTATTCAGGCATCTGGATGCACGGGAAGACAGGACCGTGGGGATTTACCCAATGCTGAAAGATGAGACCTGTTCGTTCCTCGCCATGGACTTCGACAATCGGAATTGGCAGGAAGACGCTGCGGCCATCATGCAAGTATGCAAAGCTCATGCAATTCCGGCAGCCTTGGAGCGTTCACGATCCGGGAACGGGGGTCACATATGGATCTTTTTCACTGAGCCGATTGCGGCCAGTTGGGTTCGGAAGTTTGGTACAATCATTCTTACACTTACGATGAAACAAAGATATCAACTAGGCTTGGATTCCTATGACCGGTTGTTTCCGAATCAAGATACATTACCGAAAGGCGGTTTTGGCAATCTTATTGCCTTACCTCTCCAAGGTGGTCCGCGAAAGATGGGGAATAGCATGTTCTTGGATGATAATTTCATGCCCTACATCGATCAATGGAGCTTTCTTGCCCAATTAACAAAAATGACAGAGGAAGAAGTTACACGATTTATCCAACGGAATGCTGAGGAGGACCAACTCAAT
>JARBUQ010000077.1 GCA_029239545.1 Paenibacillus sp. | reverse complement strand
AAGCTTAATCTGGCACCTAATCCCGAAGTGTCTGAGCCTGAACTGAAAATCCTTGCCATATTGAAGAATATGGCTGTACTTCATCCCCTGTTCCATATAGAAGCCAATTTGACGGCACTCAAGCCCGTATCGTTGGCGATTTCCGCCGAGCATTTGGAGCAGATTATGCTGATTGTGCTGGATAATGCGGTAAAGTACTCACCCCAGAACAAATCCATTATGGTCAGAGCAAGTGTCATGGAACAAAAGGCTTGCATAGAAGTAATCGATTCGGGTGTTGGAATTCCCGACTCCGATATGCCTTACGTCATGAATCGGTTCTTTCGTGTGGATAAATCACGAAGCAATGAGCCGGGCGGGTACGGGTTGGGATTAGCTATAGCTAAACGTCTGGTAGAAATGTATAACGGAACGATAGCTTTGCAAAGCATAGAACATAAGGGTACAACTGTGCGTATTTCTTTGCCGATCAGGTAAAGAAATATTTTTTTCACATCAAATTCTCATTTTAGTGCGCTACAATGAAAAATAGAAATTGGTAATGATATTCATTATCACTCAAGGAAAGAAATTTTTTTTGAATTGTATTGAGAATGAGTATTAGCATCAATCACTACATATGAATGGGGATGGAGATTTCAAAATGAAAAAAAGATCATTATTCAGCACTCTGCTGGTGACTAGTCTGGCCCTGATCGTAACCGCATGCGGTTCAGGCAGTACAACGGGCGGTGCTTCCAGCTCGGTTAATCCCTCGGCATCACCGACAGCCAGTCCAACCAGCAGCAAGGATCAGGTTGTTAATATTTATACAGCCAGACATTATGACGTGGATAGCGTATTATATGATGCATTTACGAAAAAAACAGGGATTAAAGTTAATGAGATCAAAGGAACGGCCGAAGAATTGGTTGAGCGCTTAAAGCGTGAAGGCACTAGCTCGGATGCTGACTTGTTCATCACGGTAGACGGCGGTGTATTGAACTACGCCAAGCAGAACGGTGTGCTGCAAGCGATCCAGTCCTCCACTATTGATCAGAATGTGCCCAAGCAATGGCGCGACAAGGATAACAACTGGATTGGTATTGCTACGCGTGCACGGGTAATTGTATATGCGAAAGATCGGGTTAATCCTCAGGACCTTTCCACCTATGAGGATTTAGCGACAGACAAGTGGAAGGGTAAGGTGCTAGCCCGCTCCTCGACCAGCTTGTATAATCAGTCGCTTGTAGCTGCATTCATTGAACTGGATGGAGAAGCCAAGGCTGAGGCATGGGCAAAAGGGATTGCCACTAATCTGGCCCGCAAGCCGGAAGGCGGAGACCGTGACCAAGCGAAGGCAATTGCCGCCAAAGTTGGTGATGTAGCGATTATGAACACTTATTATGTGGGTCAAATGCTGGCTTCCAAAGATGCGGAAGAAGTGAAGGTAGCCCAGAACATCGGTGTCTTTTTCCCGAATCAAAGCACGACTGGAACCCATCTCAACATCAGCGGTGCTGGACTGACCAAACATGCCAAGAATAAAGACAATGCGATTAAGCTTATAGAATACATGACATCCAAGGAAGGTCAAACCCTTCTCACAAAAGGCAGCTTCGAGTTCCCGGTTAATGATGCGGCGGACAAGCCGGAACTATTGCAAAATTGGGGGAAATTCAAATCCCAACAAATTGATTTTGCCAAGCTGGGAGATCACAACAAAAAAGCTACAGAAATTCTTAACAAGGTAGGCTGGAAGTAAGCATGATTGGTACCTCTTGGGTGCGCAAGCTGAAAAGGCATAACAACGGATGGAATATAGCAAGCGTGATTGGGGCCTTCGTGGCCCTTCTCCCGTCTGTATATATAATGATCGGGATATTCCGTTCACCTAATGAGAACTGGCAGCATATCAAGGACTATTTGCTGCTGGATTACACCCTGCAATCCTTATATCTTGTGATCGGCACAGGAATTTGCACCGTATTGATTGGTGTTACGCTAGCGTGGCTTACAGTTGCATACGAATTTCCGCTCAGACGTTTTTTTGCCTGGGCTTTCGTGCTGCCTTTGGCGATTCCACCGTACATTGCTGCTTACACTTACGCTACCATGCTGAGTTACACGGGCAGCGTACAGACTTTTATGCGTAATGTCCTTGGCTGGACGCCGAATCAAGCCTACTTCGACATTATGTCGATGAAAGGCGCAATTTTTATTTTCACCTTATTCTTATTTCCTTATGTTTACCTGATTACGAGGACATTTCTGGAGAGACAAAGTGCATCGTTCATTGAGAATGCCAGATTGTTGGGTAAAAATCCACTTTATATTTTTATTAGGGTCGTCTTGCCGCTGGCGCAGCCCGCTATTATTGGAGGAGTCAGTCTAGTAGCCTTTGAGGTATTGAATGACTTCGGAGTAACAAAATACTTTGGGATTCAAACGTTTACTACTGCGATTTTTCAAACCTGGTTTGGAATGTATGACGTAGAATCGGCCATGCGGTTAGCTGCAATGCTAATGAGCTTTATTATCGGTTTATTCATATTCGAGAGGCTTCTGCGCAAACGGAGAAAGTATCACGCTTCAACAAGCAGAATCACTCCTCTTGCTCGGAGGAAGCTTCGCGGGATTCCAGCACTGGTAGCTGTTCTGTTCAGTGTTGTTGTTGTTTCGCTCTCTTTTCTGATTCCCGTCCTCCAACTGATCGTATGGGCGACTTGGACCTATATGGATGTTATGAGCAGCCAGTTTATGAAGCTTATATTCAATACCCTTTTCATATCACTGGCTTCCATCGCCTTGCTGATGGTTCCAGCTATTATTGTGGCCAACGTATGCCGTTCTCGGCGTTCCGTCTTTACACTCGTCCTGTCGAAGCTAATATCTATGGGGTATTCGATTCCAGGCGCTGTTCTTTCAATTGGAGTGCTAGCGGTGTTCATCTCACTGGATAATGGACTTGCCGGCATCTATGAACGGTTGGGGTTGGGAGCAAACAAGCTGGTGCTTAGCATGTCCCTTTTTATGCTGATCTTCGCTTATGTAATCCGGTTCCTTGCTGTCGGCTTCAACTCCGTGGAGGCTGGATATGAAAAGATTGGAAACCGCTACTCCGAAGCGTCCCGTTTGTTGGGACTTGGGATGACGCGAACGTTTTTCAAGGTTGATCTTCCTTTGATCAAAGGGGCCATCTTCACAGGCTGCATTCTGGCTTTTATGGAGGTTGTAAAGGAATTGCCGCTTACTTTGCTGCTTCGGCCCTTTAATTTCGATACATTAGCCACAAAAGCGTACCAATATGCCAGCGATGAGCAAATTCATCAGGCTTCGGTCCCCTCTTTAATGATAATAGCGGTTGGGATGATTTCTGTATTTTTTTATCACTGGTTAGGAGAGAGAGCCTCGAAATGACTTTTTTTAAAATGACCAATATCTCTTTTCATTATGCCGGAGGCAGCCAGAGTGTGCTGCGCAATTTTTCCTTGCAGTTGAATCAGGGGGAAGTCGTAGGCATCCTTGGTCAGAGCGGCTGCGGCAAAAGCACCCTGCTGAGGCTCATAGCAGGGCTGGAAGAACCAGCCTCCGGTTCTATCGTAATCAATGGCACTACGATGGTCGATGAACGATTGTTCGTCCAACCTGAAGCCCGCGGAGTCGGCATGGTTTTTCAGGATTATGCGTTGTTTCCCCATTTAACGACAGCACAAAATATTATGTTCGGGCTGCATCGGTTATCCCGAACCGAACGCAAGCAGCGGCTTCAAGAGATGCTCGAACTTGTACAGATGGAAAGCTACGGGAACCGATACCCGCATGAGCTTAGCGGGGGCCAGCAGCAGCGTGTAGCTTTTGCCCGGGCTTTGGCGCCGGAACCAGCTATTCTGCTGATGGATGAGCCCTTCAGTAATCTGGATGCTAATCTGAAGGAGAAAATCCGGGAGGAGCTGCGTCAGTTGCTGAGAGCCGCTAACATCACCTCGATCCTCGTCACTCATGATAATGACGATGCAGTTGCCATATGTGATCGGATTGTTCATATGACCGGTGCAGTGCCAGTGTCAGCCAGTTATTAACGTTCGTTGACCGCTTATGTCACAGCTCCAAGGTCGCCTACAAACAAAACGGGCATGTTCATCATGAAGATGAACATGCCCGTTTTGTTTGCCTGCTTGCTGCTGTTAGATAATCGTAGGATTATACATAAGCACGAACAGAAGTACATAAGCGCCTGCAGCAATAAAACTAAAGGTCCGAAGCTTCTTGAGTGATTCTGCAGTTCCGGAATTGCCTGCCTTCAAACGCTTAAGCGGGCCGCCCATCATACCTGCCATTGCAAACATAACCAGAATCAGAACGATAGCAGCCGCCATCCATGCTCCCGACATTCCAGCCTTGCTAACCATGTAACCGCCAGTCAGGAAGCCGACAATCAACAAATATTGTCCGATTCTGTTAAGTCCATGCAGCCTGGATGCACTTTCAGGTCTGGCAGCGCTTCCGCTTACGAATGGAAACACCAAATAAAAAAACATTGCAAACGCACTAATAATATGTGCCCATTTTATTGCCTCATACATGGTTGAGTGTCCCCCTGTTCATGTTAGGTTTTCCACTTGTAGTATAGCGGAAAAAGGGACAAGGTACAAATAAAACCGCCTGTTTTAACTATGACGATTCGATGACAGTCAACATCTCTTCCGCTGGTTTGCGCGGCCGGGCCTCCGGAACGAGGCCAGGATAGCCGATATGGAGGGCGCCCACGATCTTTTCCCCTGGCTGAATCCTTGCTGCTTCACGAAACCTTGGATCAAAGATGAAGTTATTTGTTTTCCATACTACTCCTATGCCCTTCTCCCAAGCAGCCAGCTGGAAATTCTGAATCAGACAGCAGGCCGCGGCAAAATCCTCCTCCCACTGCTTCTGTCTCGGATCCTCAGGCATCACAATAAGCAGATGGGCGGGAATCGTTGTAAAATACTCGAATCGGGTTGCTCCGTTCTTCTCCTTCTCTTCAGCGCTGTAGGTGCCAATAACCGCATTTGCAAAAGCAAACCGACCTTCTCCTGTATAAAGAATAAACCTCCAGGGCTGCCTGTTGCCATGTGTAGGTGCCCAAATGGCGACATTCAGCAGCTCTAGCAATAATTCATTCGGAATCGGATCATTCTTGAACAAGCGGATGCTTCTTCTCTCCTTGATCGCGTCCACAATTGAAGCCGCAGCTTCTGTATGCTCTGACGATAACATGGGCTATCTGCCTCCTGGTTGTTGTTGCATGCTTCCTTACTCCTCTGTCACGGTTCTTCCCTTCCCTTTGGGAATACAGATCGGAGTGCCATAGAAGGGGTCCCTTATAATCTCGCAATCCATACCAAACACCTCTCGAATCATATCGGAATGAATGACATGCTCTGGCTTTCCTTGGGCGTATACAGATTGGTTTTTGATGGCCACAATATGATGAGCGTAACGGCAGGCCAGATTGAGATCATGGAGAACCATCACAATGGTTCTGCCCTCGTTCTCGTTAAGTTCGAACAGCAGATCCAGTATATCGATCTGATGCGCCATATCCAGATAGGTGGTCGGCTCGTCCAGCAAGAGGATGTCCGTCTCCTGTGCCAGGATCATGGCAATCCAGGCCCTTTGTCGCTGTCCGCCTGACAATGAATCTACGGGCCGATCTATAAGAGAAGTCATTCCTGTTACATCCATTGCTCTGCGAACAGCGCGCTCATCCTCCTGCGACCATTGCTTCAGCCAATTCTGATAAGGATATCTTCCCTGCTTAACTAATTGGAAGACAGACAAGCCTTCCGGCGCTATCGGTCCTTGGGGCATAATAGAGAGCCGTCTGGCCACCTCTTTGGTCGACAACTGCCCGAGTGGCGTGCCATCCAATACAACCTGTCCCTCCGCAGGCTTTAACAATCTGGCCATAGAGCGGAGTAAAGTCGATTTGCCGCAGCCATTAGGCCCGACAAATACCGTTATTTGACGGGCGGGAATAATAAGGCTGAGCTCGGAAATAATCGCTTCTCCCCCGTAAGACAAGCTCAGGTTCACTGTTTCCAACGTATTCACGGTAACTCTCGCTCCTATCTTGAATTCCGTCTGGTGTATAGCAAATAAATGAAGAAAGGCGCTCCTACTGCAGAAGTAAACACGCCGACCGGAATATCTAATGGGTGAAGCAGCATCCGCCCTGCCAGATCAGCCAGTACTACGATGATCGCTCCGAGCAGCGAGGCGACAGGGAGCACACTGCCAAAGCTTGCCCCGACGAGCTTGCGGGCCATATGAGGAGCGATCAGCCCTACGAATCCGATCCCTCCGCCCACCGCTACCGCCGAAGCGGCCAGAGCGACACTGATTAACAGCAGGAACAGTCGATTACGCTGAACCGAGCTCCCGGCTCCTCCGGCTATATCGTCGCCCAACTGGCTGATATTAATGTGGCGGGCCAGCATCCAAGCAAGCGGAATAAATATAAGCGTCCAGGGCAGGATCATGTACACATGCTCCATCTTCGTACCGTAGATCGAACCGGTTAGCCAGAAATACGCCTGGCTCGCCTCATTATTCGGGTTGAAAATAATCATCATCGTTGTCATCCCCGATAACAAGGAGGAAAGGCCTACGCCTACCAGGATGAGTCGGATCGGTTTAACCCCGTTCTTCCAGGACAGCAAGTACAAGACAACAAATACCGCAACAGCACCCAACATCGCAGCCGCAGGCAAATAACGGATGCTTAGCACCCCTGCACCATAATTGAGAAAAGCAACAGCCGCCACAGATGCTCCCCCTGTAATCCCAATAATATCTGGAGAAGCAAGGGGATTGCGGATTATTCCTTGCAGAATCGCTCCTGAAGCAGCCAGTGAGGCTCCAACCAGCACGGCAATAAGGATACGGGGCAGCCGGATTGCTTGAATGACCATCATATGCTCCTCAGCACCGACTCCCATCAAGCTGCGAATCACATCCATGGGAGCTATAGACATGCTCCCTGTCCCTGTGCTGATTACAACAGCAGCTATACAGACCAGGAGCAGCACCGAAGTGAGCAGGATCGTTCTCCTGTGCGCCAGCAGAGACACACGTCCGCGCAGCAGACGGAATGAGATATAAGCTCTCACGATTTGATAAGCTCCTTCCGCGCGATATAGATGAAGAACGGACCGCCGATTATTACGGTCATCACGCCAACCGGAATTTCCTCCGGGATCATGATGAACCGGGCAACCAGATCAGCAACAATTAATAGAATAGCCCCGAGCAATGCACTATAGGGGATCACCCAGCGATGATCGATGCCTACTAGGAATCTGGCAATATGAGGTATTACAATGCCAATGAATCCAATTGGACCTGCAACCGCAACCGCGCCTCCTGCCAATACAACAATAATAATCCCTGCAAGGGTCTTGATTACGATTGTGCGCTGCCCTAAGCCTTTGGCCGTATCTTCACCCATCATCAGCAGATTCATCTCTCTGGCCAGAAAACAAGCCGCTAGCCAGCACACCGCCATATAAGGCAATACTGTAAGCAGTATTTCCGAGGAACGTCCTGCAATGGATCCGGTCAACCAGAACAGCACCGTGTTCAGCCCCTGTTTGTTCATAACAAGCAAGCCTTGCGTGAAAGAGGAGAACAAAGCCGTAATAGCTGAACCCGCCAATATTATCTTCATAGGAGTAAGCCCGTCTCTTCCGATGGCTCCGAGCACATACACACATATAGCCGCTGCTGCCGCACCCAGAAACGATATCCACATCAGGACTTTGATCGAATCCACAGAAAAAACGAGGGCGGCCGTTACAATAAAACAGGTCGCTCCCGCATTCACACCCAGTACGCTTGGTGCAGCGAGAGGATTGCGAGTCAAGGCCTGCATCAGTACCCCTGCAATAGCCAGACTTGCTCCAATCGCTGCCGCTATGAATGCTCTGGGAACACGCGTTGTTCTTATAATAATTTGATCTTTGACCGATTCATCATAATGAAACATAGCTTCCCAGGACGTGTGCCAGCTGAAGTTGGTTGCCCCGAACCTGATACTCGCCGCGATACTGGCGAGCAGCAGGATCAGGCCTAACACCACTCCTGATATTCTGAATCCATTGCTGTATACCGATTTCATCCTTAAGCTTCTCCCGGGTTAAATCTATTTTAATTCAAAGTAACGATACACATCGTCCATCATAGCTTTAGCTGCTAATGGTCCCGCACCCAAATTCCATGTAATGTGATCCACTACAAAGTATTTCTTGTTCTTAACCCCGTTCAGCTCCTTCCAGAGAGGATGAGACTTCCATTCCTCATGCAGCTTGGGAACATTCTCCTGACCAGGAAGAGGTGCAGTAATGTCGAAAATGTAATCTGCATCGAATTGGGGAATATGCTCCTTGGACAAAATATCGAGACCAGACCCGGAGAACTCCACCTGCTGAGCCTTCGGAGCCGATAACCCAAGCTCTCTCATAAATAGTCCGGAGAAGCCCTTCAAATAAATTTTCACGCTGTTATCACGCTGAACGCGAATAAGCGATACCGTCGTTGTGTTTAATTTACTGCCCATTTTGGTCTTGAAATCCGCTACTCGCTTATCCCAGTCATCAAGCATCTTCTTCGCTTCAGCCTCTTTGCCCAGCGCCTCGCCAGCCAGTTTCAGATTAGGCTTCCAATCGGCCAGATCGTCAGTAATAATCGTTGGGGCAATGGCCTCAAGCTGGGAGTAAATTTTCTCATGGCGCACCTTGGTACCGATAATCAGATCAGGTTTGAGAGCTATAATCTCTTCTATGTTCGGTTGACCTTCGTCCCCTAGATTCTTCACTCCGCTCATATCGCCGAGATATTTGAACCACGGCTTCTGATCAGATGTTTCAGTAGCGCCTACAGGCTTTACCCCAAGCGCTGCTCCCGTATCAATCATCCCTTGGAACAAATATACGACCCGTACAGGTGTTTTCTTCAATGTTGCTGTGCCCATGGCGTGTTTGATCGTTTTCACTGGAGCCGCCGTCGCTGCGATGGAGGCCGTTGGGCTGGCCGATTCCTTTGGTGCTATGGTTGAGCTGTTTGCTTGGTTAGTTTCATTGGAATTGCCTGATGCACATCCCGCTGTTACTAATAAAATGATGAATGCCAATACATAAGTAGTAAACCTCATTGCCGTATTCCCCCTATAAAATGTTGATTCGTTGATAATGAGAATCTTTATCGATTATAAATTCGTACCACCTGGATGTACATGCACGATTTTATCCAGTATTAATGCAGAATATTATAGCAATTGTAATGCAGCTGTTTATCTACTATAATTAGTAGTGAGAATCATTATCATTAATGTAGAAGTAACAGGAAGGAGCCTTAAATTAATGAATTATCGTGGGTCCGGCACCAAGCATACTCCTCTTTTGATGCTCTCTTCCGTTCATAAACGTCATCATATAGGTTCTTCAACGATACATATTCCGTCTCTCGAAACTAGCTTGATGTTCTATGTCATTCAAGGCAAAGGTGAGCTTCAGATCGATCATACCCTATATCCGCTTAAGCCGCACCAGCTGTACTGGGGGGTTCCCGGAATGAATATCAAGCTGACGTCTCTGTCTGGAGGTCTGGATTATTATCTCCTTTTCGTTGATCCGGTTGGGCTATCGAGAGAAGGAGGGGTGTGGAAAGTATCCAATCATCCCTACTCCGCTTATTTGCCGCTTGTTCCTGGAAGAATAGGGCTTAAGAGCACTACCCAGACAGGAGAAAGAATGGATCAGCTGTTTAAAAGCTTCAGAGCGAGAACATCCACTTTATTCGATCTTAACGGACAGTTCCAGCAGCTGTTGTATACGATGTCTCAGGATATTACGGAGGAGTTGGGAGACGAGGAGGACATGTATCAAGGGATTGAGAAAAGCACCGATTACATGCATACTCACTTTCAGGATAAAATCAAGCTGGAGACGTTAGCAGAAATTGCCGGCTTCACCTTGACCTCCTACTCCCGTGAATTCAAAAAAGTAAAGGGAATCTCTCCTATAGATTATCTGAATGCTTATCGCATCGCTCAGGCCAAACAGCTATTGCTGAACCGAAGCCTCTCTATAAGAGAGGTGTCCTCATCAAGCGGGTTTGTCAGTGAATTTTATTTTAGCAGGATGTTCAAACGCGAGGTAGGAATATCGCCAACTTTATATATGAAGAGGAAAAATATACGGGTCGCCATTGCAGCGGGAATCCCCCTGCAGGATAATTTACATTCGCTTGGTGTGGAAACGGTATTCTCCGCCAAGTACCGCAAATCCAAAACTATGAATGAAGAACTATATAACGCGCTCCTCGTTCAGCAGTTAGAGCAGATGAGACAAGCTGAGCCCGAGTTGATCATTGCTGATTCCTACCACTCCCCCTATCTCGAGCAATTACAGCAAATCGCCCCTACCGTCAAACTGGATTACTGCCTCGACTGGCGGAGCCTTCACAAGCAAATCGCCGGAATCGTAGGCAGGGAACGGGAAGCTGAGCAAAATTTCAAGCTGATGGAGCAAAAGGAGAATAAGGCACGAGCGCTGCTTGCACACCGCTATGAGAATGACACCATTGCTGTTGTAGGGATCCTGCATAAGCTCATCCGTATTTATGGAACGAGCAGTCATCCTTTGAATGATCTGATTTATAACGGTCTTGGCCTGAAGCCTGCCCATTGTGTTCCCTGGAATCAGATGAGAGTGGAATTCTCGACAGAGGAGTATCCTTATCTGGATTGTGATCATTTGTTTATTTTGAAGTTTTTTTATCCCGGTGATGAGCTGCTGTTCAAGAGTATCCAGCTGACCCCGGAGTGGCGGTCGATCAAGGCTGTGAAGAGCAACCGTACCCGGCTTGTCCCGAATTGGGTAGGGATGAGCTGGTCGCCTTATGGGAGGGAGCAAATCATAGAGGAGCTTCTGGGCTTATCTTGAAATAAGGGAGGTGCATTCGTTTACTAGAATCGATACGATAAAAAGAATGCACAACAATAGGATACCAAACAGGAGCATGGACAAATATTTGGATAGGAGAACCTTCAATCGGCTCTCCGGTCGGATGAGCGGCAGCTTGATCGTACCTGTAGAAAATTCACCCGCCAGACTATCCCCCGCTACAACACTCTGATCGATGGTCCTCCACCCGCTGCAAATTAACGTGTTAATTTGCATTGATATCCTTATTGATATTGGATATAATTTGCATGAGGTGATAATGAGATGCCAAATATTAGACCGATCTCAGATTTAAGGAATTATACAGAATTACTAAGTGAAGTTAGGGAAAATAGTCCTGTTTACTTAACAAGGAATGGCCGAGGAGAGTATGCAATCGTTAACATTAATGAATTGGAAAAGTTAAAAGCAACGATCAGACTATTAGCGAATTTTGAAGAAGGTGAGAAGTCAGCGAGAGAGAAAGGTTGGCTTTCAACTGAAGATGTTGAAGCTAAATTGGGACTATAAGTATGTCCAATATTCAATACTCGCCAATAGCACTCAATGATTTGCAACAAATTAAAGATTACATTTCTGAGCAATGGGGAGAGCATGTTGCGCAGAAAATATTGAAGAAGATTACATCAGATATCAG
>JARBUQ010000076.1 GCA_029239545.1 Paenibacillus sp. | reverse complement strand
AGCGGATGTGAAACATCCGCACTTCGAAAGCATAAGCTCTAGCGGATGTGAAACATCCGCACTTCGAAAGCATTATGTATAAATACGCCGCTGGTCCCCTTCCTGGTTAAGAAAGGGGACGCCAGGCGCCACTTATAGGCCATCTTAATACAACTATGAATACCGCTATTGTACAAAATCCATTACTTGTTAGTTACGGGTGTGAACCGTTCGATTCTGGCACCCAATCTACTGAACATCCGCTCGATGCGATCATACCCTCGATCGATATGATGGATTTGCTCTACTATAGTCGTTCCGGCTGCTGCCAGACCGGCTATTACCAACGCGGCTCCTGCCCTCAAATCTGTTGCTTCCACAGTAGCCCCATATAACCGGGGAACCCCGCGAACGAAGGCTGAGTTCAGATCCACACGAATATCTGCTCCCATACGTCCGAGCTCATCTACATGTTTGAATCTGCCTTCAAAGATCGTTTCTTTAATAATACTGAGTCCATCTGCCAAAGAAAGCAGCACCATGACCTGAGACTGTAAATCCGTTGGAAAAGAAGGATGCGGCGATGTAACAATCCGCTCCACCGCTTTGGGGCGGGCCGGACAGCTTACATTCATTATATCACCGTCAATGTGTACTTGAACACCTGCCCGCCTCAGTACGTGAGTGACCGAGTTCATATGCGCAGGATTCACATTTGTAAGCTGGATGTTCCCTTTGGTAATGGCCGCTGCGACCATAATCGTACCAGCGACTATGCGATCCGGAATAATCCGATAAGTACACGGCTCTAGGCGAGTTACACCTTCGATCGTAATCGTATCCGTTCCTGCCCCAATGATGCGGGCTCCCATCGCATTGAGAAAATTTTGCAAATCCTGAATTTCCGGCTCTCTGGCCGCATTATAAATCGTAGTAGTCCCTTGTGATCTGGCTGCTGCCATCATAATATTCTCGGTTGCCCCAACACTTGGCAAATCGAGCACAATGTCAGTTCCCTGCAGTCTGGGAGCCCGGCAAATAATCGTGTTGCCTGTTTCCTCGATCTCGGCGCCAAGCGCCTGCAGACCTTTCAAATGAAGATCGATCTTACGATCTCCTATCGCGCAGCCCCCGGGCTGATAAACCTGAACTTCGCCGAATCGGGTAAGCAGCGGCCCCATAAGAAAGATGGAGGATCGCATCTGCTTCATTAATTCTTCCGGTATGTGCGAAGAATGGGCTGGCCTCGTATCCAGTATTACGGTTTCATCGCGGAGCTCTGCTTTGCAGCCTAAGCTGCGCAATATACTTAACATCACATGAATGTCGAGCAAATCCGGCACATTTTCGATTCTGTGGGTGCCTTCAGCCATCATGCTTGCTGCCAGAATGGGAAGTGCCGCGTTTTTCGCTCCATGAATGCGGATCGTTCCGGACAGTGGCCTCCCACCTTCGATAACCAATTTTTCCAATGTTCCACCCTCCCGAAAGCTTGGCTTGCAAGCTGAAACCGGAAGTGTCACAACCGTCATTTCTCCCCAACCATCAATACTTCGGGAACAAGCTGAACGCCGTAGCGTTCAAATACTACTCTTTGCATCCTGTCCATCAATTGCAGGACGTCATTAGCCGTTGCTTCCCCGGTATTGATAATGAAGTTGGCATGCTGGGTAGAGACTTCAGCCCCTCCCTCACGCGCGCCTTTCAGTCCGGCTTCTTCAATCAGCTTGGCTGCGAATTGATGATCCGGGTTGCGAAACGTGCTTCCTGCACAAGCCAATTGCAGCGGCTGTGTGCGTAATCGGCGGTCCTTATAGGATGCCATGGCGGCCGCAATTTCTTGGCGTTTTCCAGGAATGAGCTCTAGCACAGCTTCAGTAACGATACCCGGCAACGTGTGGAGTAAGGAATGACGGTAAGCGAATTGTAGGTCCTCTTGCCCTAGCCGAACCAGTTCTCCGGTTTCTAGCACAATCTCAGCTTCTTTGAGAATTCGCGACATATCCGAACCGTGAGCTCCCGCATTCATGTAAACAGCCCCGCCTACTGTGCCAGGTATACCCCCGGCGAATTCCAATCCGGTCAAACCTTCCTTACCCGCTCGGACCGCCAATGTAATAAGCGAATAACCGCCTCCTACATAGACCAGGTTTCCTTCGAATCTAAGCTCGCTCATCCCGTGGCCAAGCTTGATCACAACGCCGCGAATCCCTTTGTCAGACACCAGCATATTGGAGCCTCGCCCGATTGGAAGAAATGGCATCCCATGCTGGTGCAGAATTCGAATCGTATCAACCAAGTGTTGTTTACTATCGGGGATGATCAGCAAATCCGCGGGACCGCCAATCTTCCAAGTTGTATAAGGGGCGAGTGGTTCGTTCAGCAAGCATTCACCTACTTGAGCAGCTCGCAAATCAGTCAGAACAGATTGCATAGGTAGAACCTCCTTTACAGAACGGGGACTTAAACACTTTCTTGATGGAAAAAACGGCCGTTTCTTTCGCATCATGAGTAGTGAATAAGCGTGCCCGGTGTCTGTCACGGCTATAGTGTATTGTATGAAAAACTGATCCATGTGTGACAAACGCCTATTTTTAATCCGCGTGTTGTCTGGCTAACATAACTTATGGGCTGATGGGACCTTACTAAACAGATAAAATTACGCAAGATTTATCATGGCCAAAATTTGGGATAAACTGTCTTGACTGGAGTGGGCTTTCATGCGGTCTATGTACACTTGCCGCTCTTCATAGAGCTGATCCAGTTGGCTCTGCAATAGCTGCGGGGAAAGCTCCTCTTCCTGTAGAACAACGCTGTATCCGCTGCTCCGAAAGGACTCTGCATTCAGAATTTGATCACCCCGGGAAGCTTGCCTGGACAGCGGAATAAGCAGCATAGGCTTGTGCATAGCCAGAAATTCAAATATTGAAGTGGAGCCGGCTCGAGACACTACGACATCAGCAAGGGCGAGCAAATCTGGAAGCTCCTGGCTCACATACTCGAATTGCTTATAACCGCGAGTTCCCTCAAGAGCTGGATCTAGATTTCCTTTGCCGCACAGAT
Source organism: Paenibacillus sp. (assembly GCA_029239545.1). Classification (GTDB taxonomy): domain Bacteria; phylum Bacillota; class Bacilli; order Paenibacillales; family NBRC-103111; genus Paenibacillus_AA. The sequence goes on along the minus strand of JARBUQ010000076.1, from coordinate 8,561 downwards.
GAACGACCTGAAATCGCTCAAGCAGACGAGTCAATTCCATGCGCACTGCGTCATTGATTTTTTGGGAGCCGAGACTTCCTCCCATTATGAGCAGAACGGGCTTCTGCCGATGGAAGTCACAGATTGCTCTCCCCTTTGCTTCCTTCCCGCTCAACACTTCATCACGTATGGGAAGACCGGTGCACACTGCCTTATCACCTTGCACGTGACGCATCGTTTCGGGGAATGTAACACAGATGTTGGTGGCAAAAGGCAGCGACAGCTTGTTGGCCAAACCTGGTGTCATATCGGATTCATGAATAATGACAGGTATGCGGCGCAGCCAACCAGCTACTACAACAGGTACCGAGACGAAACCTCCCTTGGAGAAAATAACGCGCGGCCGTATCCGTCCGAGTACGCGATAAGCGTCCCATAAACCCTTAATAACTTTGAAGGGATCCTTCAGATTCTTAAGGTCAAAATAACGTCGGAGCTTGCCGGAGGAAATGGTATGAAATGGAATGTTGGCTTCTTGGATAATGCCACGTTCAATCCCCTCGGCTGACCCGATATAATGTACGCCCCAGCCGGATTGTCTCAGTCTGCTGATGAGCGCCAGGTTAGGCGTCACATGGCCGGCAGAGCCCCCTCCGGTGAACACGATCGTACGGTCATGCATATGTCTCACCTCGAATAACGCGAAATATTAAGTAGCACCCCGATCGCGGTCAGCATGAGCGTAAGCGACGAGCCTCCTGCGCTGATAAGCGGCAGGGTAATGCCGGTAACCGGGAACATGCCGATGACAACTCCAATATTGATGATCACCTGAACAGCAATCATCCCTACTATGCCTACAGCCAGCAAGCTGCCGAACGTATCCGGTGCTGTAATAGCAGCCCGCATACCACGCCATACTAGCAAAAGGAACAACAGCAGGACGGTAGCGCCACCAATGAAGCCCAATTCCTCGGAAATGATGGAAAATATAAAATCGGTTTGTGGTTCAGGCAAATAACTGTACTTCTGACGGCTTGCCCCGAGTCCGAGCCCAACTAAACCTCCTGGACCGATGGCGTATAGCGATTGAATGATCTGATAACCTGTACCAAGCGGATCCTGCCATGGATCTAGAAACCCTGTAATGCGTTGTAACCGATAAGGTGCTGCAGCTATCAAACCTATGAAACCGACGAGCCCTATCAATGCGAGCATCGCCAAGTGGATCATGCGTGCACCCGCCGTGTAGATGATGATGATAGATGCACCTACAAGCACCGCTCCACTGCCCAAATCAGGCTGCAGCATGATTATCCCGAAAGCGGCCCCCATAATTAACAAGGGAGGCAATAAGCCTTTCGTAAACCGAGTAATTCCCGATTGCTCCTCTGCCAACAGCTTGGCCAAGAATACAATCATACCAAGCTTCATGAATTCCGATGGCTGAATACCGAGCGATCCAATACCTAGCCAGCTGCGGGCTCCCCCGCGCACGACACCGATCCCTGGAATTAACACAATAATGAGCAGGATGAAACAAATGATTAATCCAGGCTTGGCATATTTCTTCCATACCCAATAATCCGTATTCATTGTAAAATACATCGTTATCACACCGAGCACCGCAAACACAAGCTGTCGCTTCACATAATATCCGTAATCGCCGAAATCATGAAATGCGAGTACGGCGCTTGCGCTGTAAACCATCACAACGCCAATCGTCAAAATCAATAACGTAGCTAACAAAATCCAGGGATCAGGAGAAGAACGAACCTTTGACATCGCCGCACACCTCTTGCAACAAGATTGAGGGGCTTGTTCAATCCCCCCTACTATACAAGGTTATGCACCGACTCTTTAAAAATGCGTCCCCGTTCCTCGTAAGACTCGAACATGTCCCAACTGGCGCAGGCCGGTGATAACAGCACGACATCACCAGAAGCTGCTAGCTTGTAAGCTTCCTGGACCGCCGAACGAAGAGTGTCGGCCGCGCTGTTAGCAGTATCGACCACTTTTACGGCAGAAATCCCCGCTTGGACAGCAGCTTCAGCGATTTTCTCGCGAGTTTCCCCCATAGTGACAACTGCCTTCACATGCTTTTGCAAATAAGGAATCAAATCCTCGTAAGAGGTTCCTCTGTCCTTGCCTCCAGCTATTAGTACAATCGGCTGTTCAAAAGATTCAAAAGCCATTATAGTAGCCAAAGAATTAGTCGCTTTGGAATTGTTATAGAACGTTATGCCTTCATGCTGCAAAACTAGCTCAAGCCTGTGCTCCACACCTCGAAATTTCTTCAAAGCATCGATAATGGCAGGCAGACTGGCACCTGCTGTTAGCGTAATTGCAATGGCTGCCAAAGCATTCTGAACATTATGCTTGCCAGGGATGCCTAGCAGATTGGCTTGAAGCAGTGTGGTTACTTCAGCAGGATCTGCGTTGCCATGCTCACTTCCGAGGAACTCAGAGCCAGCAAGAACTATATGATGGCCGTCTGTGAGCCTCTCACCAGCCGCCAGAGGCGGTTCCAAGTATATTCCCTTATGTAACCTCTCCTTGATTGAAAAGGGCAAGAGACGTGCCTTGACCGCTCCACTAGCGGCAAGCTCACGACAAACAGCATCATCCCAATTCAGTACGGCAGTATCCTCAATGGACTGATTCGCGAATAATTTGAGCTTGGACTGCACATAATCTTTCATACTGCCGTGATAATCCAGATGCGCCTCAGAGATATTAAGCAAGCAGGCAATGCGCGGCTTGAATTGGTTCGTGCCCTTGAGCTGGAAGCTGCTCAGCTCTACAACCATCCAGTCCTCTGCCCGCGCATCCTCCGCAGCCTCGCATAACGCTCGGCCAATGTTGCCTGCAATAATAGGTGAAAGTCCGGCCCCACTCAAAATCTCCCCCACCCAAGTTGTTGTAGTTGTTTTGCCATTAGAACCGGTAATGCCGATGATCGGCGCCTTGCAGATTAGACTGGCAACTTCCACTTCCGTCACAATCTCGATCCCAAGTCTCAGCGCTTCCTGAATAGGAGCTATTCCGTATGGAATCCCAGGATTCTTGACAACAAGCGAGATCCCCGGGTGAATGAGCGTATCCGGATGGCCTCCGCATAGAACAGAAATACCCAGAGCCGTCAGGGGGGCGGCTTCAGGGCATAGGTCAAGCGTTTTTTGATCATTTACCGTAACGGAAGCACCGAACTGATGGAACAGTTTGGCTACTGCTACTCCGCTTCGGGCAAGGCCGAGAATAACAATTTCTTTCCCGGCGTATTCTGCTGGATGGTTCATTTGTCACACCTCATAAATTAATAAGAGCCGCCCCTGCAAAAACAAGACCGACAAACCAGAATGTAAGCACAATTCTCCATTCCGACCAACCGACCAGCTCGTAGTGGTGGTGGATCGGACTCATCTTGAACACGCGTTTTCCTCGTGTCTTGAAGGAGATTACTTGAATCACAACCGACAACAATTCCAGAACGAATACTCCGCCGACAAGCAGAATCAGCAGCTCCGACTTAGTCAGAATAGCAACAGCCGCCAAGCCGCCGCCGATTCCCAGGGAGCCTGTATCCCCCATGAATACTTTGGCCGGATGCGCATTAAACACTAGGAACCCTAGTACGGCACCAACCATCGCAGCAGAGAAAATCGCGGTTTCCATGTTAGAGTGCATCATCGCAATGACTGTGAAGGCACCAAAAGCAATAGCGCTCGTACCAGCGAGCAAGCCGTCCAGCCCATCCGTGAAATTAACGGCATTGGACATGCCCAGCATCATAATAACCACAAAAGGTACATACAACCACCAGCCAACTGCAAGCGTTATATCTGTAAAAGGAATGCTTATATCTGTATTATGACCAATCCGATACAACAAGTAACATACGATCCCCGAAATAATCAATTGCCCAACGAGCTTTTGCTTCGCTGTCAGACCAAGGGATCGCTTGAACAAGATTTTGATATAATCGTCAAGAAAGCCGATTAATCCGTAACCAAGCGTTGCAATAAGCAGAATGACGGCTTCAGCGGTTTGATCGGAGAAACGCAAGAAAGCCAAGGAGAGGGCAAGCAGGATGATCGTCCCGCCCATAGTCGGTGTACCAGCTTTCTTCAAATGCCCTTGCGGTCCGTCTGTGCGTATTTGTTGGCCAAATTTCAATCGTTTTAATAATGGGATAAATAACGGCCCTGCTATAAGAGCAAGCACAAAGGCGGCCCCCAGCGTAAACAGGATCACATTCATTTCCATCTGCATCTCCCCCTCTCTTAGATTAACTGGAAAGCTCCAATAATCCGTTTACGACCTCTTCAAGCTTCATTCCGCGGGATGCCTTCACAAGTACAATATCCTCTGGCTCCGTTACCCGTAATATTTCACGCACAATCTCAGCCTTGGTCTCGAACCATTTGACTTTGCCTGGATTAAACCGCTTTTCTGCCGCCTTTACCATTTCACGGGATAAAGGACCGTAAGCATATACGTAGTCGAGCTGCTCTGAGCTCAGCAGTTTGCCGATTTCCTCGTGATACTCGTTCTCCCGGTCCCCCAGCTCCAACATATCGCCTAATACGATAATTTTGTGCCGATACCCTTCCAACTGCTGCAGCAGCTCAATAGCAGCTTTCGTTGATGTCGGGCTGGCATTATACGTATCGTTGAGAATCGTAAGGCCTGACGGGGCACGAAGCTGTTCAATTCTCATGCCGGTCAATCTTACGGACTTCAGACCTTTCACAACATCTGCATCACTAACGCCCATGTACTTCGAAACAGCGATAGCCGCTAACGCATTGATGACATTATGCTGACCCAGAATCGGAATGTAGTAACTGACTCCACTTGTCGCTTCAATCGTAAAATGGGTTCCCACCTCATCCATCATAAGGCCTGACGGATAAATATCGCTGCTGTCGCTCGTTCCGAATCGAAAACGCAGCATCCCTTCAGGTTTAGCCACATGAGGAAGCAGCTGTTCAATCAGCGGCTCGTCGCCGTTATAAACGAACAATCCGCCTTCCTTAAGTCCGCTTAAAATTTCCAGCTTGGCCTTGGCGATCTCTTCACGGGACCCTAGAAGCTGGATATGGGCTTCCCCGATATTCGTTACCACGGCTACTTCCGGAAGCGCAATTCGAGACAACAGCTCGATCTCATATCGCCCCCGCATTCCCATTTCGAGCACAGCCATCTCGGTATCCTCTGAGATCTCTAGAATCGTTAGAGGAAGGCCGATATCTCCATTCAAATTACCTGATGTTTTGTGGACCTTGTAGGTTGTTTTGAGCAAGGAGGCAAGCAGGTCCTTCGTTGTAGTCTTGCCGTTGCTACCGGTAATACCGATAATGCGCACCTTAAGCTGCTGGCGATAAGCAAATGCGAGACGCTGCAGCGCCAGAAGCGCATCATCGACGATAATAACAGGAAATCCATTCGGCGCCGGCTTATGGTCATCTTGCCACAGCACCGCTGCAGCTCCTCGACGCATAGCTTCTTCTGCGAAATTATGGCCATCAAAATTCTCCCCGATGATGGGGATATAAAGATTGCCAGGTTGAATCGTTCGGGTATCCTTGGACACCCCTGAAATGGACAATGCCTCATTCGTACCATTGGCATTCGTACCGCTTACCATCTCCAAAATTTGTGACAATGTTCGTCTAATCACTGGTTTCTTCCCCTTATCGCTTCTTGAGCGACCAATCGGTCGTCAAAATGAATCGTAGTTCCGTTAATGATCTGGGTCGTCTCATGCCCTTTTCCCGCAATTAATACTACATCTTTGGGGCTTGCCATTTCAATAGCCATTTGAATCGCTTTCCTGCGATCCGCCTCTAAACTGTAAAATTGTGGGTAACTCTCTTCAGTCTGAATTCCTTGTTCAATCTCGGATATAATCGAATTCGGATGCTCTGAGCGAGGATTATCTGAAGTCACAATAACATAATCACTATACTTGGCGGCAATTTTTCCCATCAACGGGCGCTTTGTTCGATCTCGCTCTCCCCCGCAGCCAAACACGGTTATGACTCTGCCTTCAGCGAATTCCTTAACCGTACTAAGCGCATTTTCCAAACCATCCGGAGTATGCGCATAATCTACGACTACTGCATAATTGGGGTTCGCGCTTTCAACAAGCTCCATACGTCCAGGGACGACGCGGACACGCTCCAGGCTTTCCTTGATTCGTTCAAGCTGGAACCCTTCAACCAGCATGGCAGCTACAGCAGCAAGAGCATTATATACATTGAATTTGCCGATCAGCTTCATCTGAACATCGGTCTCGCCGGCGAAAGTGATTAGACGGAATAATGTGCCTTGTGAAGTAATGCGAATATGCGCGGCCCGTACGTCCAAGGCTGGACCTAGTCCGTATTGGATAACTTCAGCTGACGTGGACGCCTTATACACTGCAGATGCTTCATCATCCCCATTCAGAACGACATATTGCCGCCTGTCCGGGTCTTCCTCATACCCATTATTCATCCTTGCGAAGAATAATCCCTTGGACTTCTGATAACGCTCCATAGTCCCGTGGAAATCCAGATGATCCTGGGTCAAATTGGTGAAGATTGCGGTCCGGAATCGGCACCCTTTAACTCGTCCAAGCTCCAGCGCATGACTGGAAACTTCCATAATGCAAGCCTCAGTGCCAACCTCGGCCATTCGGCTCAAGCTGTGCTGCAGGTCCAATGCTTCCTGTGTAGTGCGCACGGCTTCGCTCCAATCATTGCCGATCTTGATGGAGATAGTCCCCATCAGTCCCGTACGCCAACCGCAATCGCTTAACATTTGCTCGAGAATGTAACTGGTCGTTGTTTTGCCGTTAGTTCCCGTTATACCGATCAGCTTCATTCGCTCGCTGGGATACCGATAGAAATGAGAAGCAAGAACTGCCATGGCAAATCTGGCATCCTTCACATGGAGTGCAGGCAGGCTCCCCGGGACGGGACGCTCAACAACAAGTGCCGCGGCCCCCCGATCTGCAGCCATCGAAGCAAAATCATGACCATCATGGACGAGACCGGGAATACACAGAAACAAATCCCCCGGTGATACTTTGCGGGAGTCCGTCTGGATACCGGTAATCTCCACCGTACCATCTCCTTCAAGCTTGCATAACTTCAGCAGGGAAGCCAGTTCTCGCAATTGCATCCTATTCTCTCCTTCATGCGTTGTCTTAGTAGCTGATCGCTAATGAATCGGGATTATCTTATCTAGTATAGACAAAAGTCGGCCCGGAAAGAATCAGTTATTCGGTTAGTCCGACAAATAAATGCGTATTACAGAGCCTTTATCTACACGTTGACCCGCTTTGGGTGCTTGGCTGATCACCTGCGAGCCGTTTCCGAACTTCTCAAGCGTAAAGTCCGCATTCATATCTTCGAAAATATCACGTACAGTTCGGCCTACCAGATCCGGAACCTCTACAATTGACGTTTCCCCATACCTGTAGTCCTTAGGCACTTGGTCTTTGCTCGGCTCTACGCCCATATAACGCAATGTGTCCCCCATGATGTTGCGTACGATAGGCGCTGCGATCAAACCTCCGAACTGCAGCCCTTTGGGATCATCAACGGCTATATAAATAACGACCTTCGGGTTATCAGCTGGGGCAAAGCCAATGAACGAAACGATATGCTCATCCGGTGAATACCGTCCATTAATTACTTTTTGCGCGGTCCCGGTCTTTCCGCCTACCCTGTAGCCATCGAGGAACGCATTGCGTCCGGTCCCTTTGGCCACTACGCTTTCCAACGCTTCCCGCACGGTCTTCGAGGTGTTCTCTGAGATCACCTGGCGAACCAGCTCCGGTTCTATCGTTTCTACTGTCTGACCCGTCTCCGGATTGATCCAGGCTTTGGCTACATGCGGCTTGAACAGCTTCCCCCCGTTAATCGCTGCAGATACCGCAGTAATTTGTTGAATCGGGGTAACCGAAACACCTTGACCGAATGCGGTAGTCGCTAATTCAACTGGACCGACACGCGACGGTTTGAACATAATTCCGTTCTCTTCCCCGCCAAGATCGATTCCTGTTTTCTTGCCGAACCCGAATTTGTAGATGTAATCGAACAGTGTTTCTTTACCTAACCGCTGGCCCATTACAACGAAGCCCGGGTTGCAGGAGTTTTCAACGACCTGCAGGAAGGTTTGACTGCCATGCCCTCCGCTTTTCCAACAGCGAAGCTTAGCCCCACCCACCTCTATAAATCCTGGGTCATAAAAGCTTTCGTTTTTCAGATCGACCTTTTTCTCTTCAAGGGCAGCTGCTAACGTAATAATCTTGAACGTAGAACCAGGCTCATATGTCATCCATATCGGTAAGTTGCGGTTATACACCTCTGCCGGATAATCTCTGAAATTAGTTGGATCATATGTCGGTCTACCCGACATCGCTAATATCTCACCCGTAGTCGGGTCCATCGCAATTCCGATTACATGTTTGGCCTGGAATTGAATCATGGCCTGATCCAGCTCTCGTTCCATGAACGATTGGATTTGTTTGTCCAACGTCAGCTGCAGGTTCAGCCCATCCTTCGGCTTCATGAACGTATCGGATGAAT
>JARBUQ010000075.1 GCA_029239545.1 Paenibacillus sp. | reverse complement strand
TCAGGATATCCATCGACAATACCGCGGTCAATCGATGCCGCTATCGCATGAAGCCCCCAATGCCCCCGTACATCAGACAGAAAAGCTGCCGGTTCATAGGTGAATACCGCGAATTTCGTAAAATGATTCACTTGGACACGGATCGATCGATCTTTCACGGTTCCACCAACCTTTATCCAGTTGCTTGCCTTCTCGTCAAAGAAATAGATCCCCGCAATTTGTCCTGGTATCGGTTCGGCGGCAAGCTGTAAAGTGATCGTTATCGGTTTGTTGAACGGGGCATCCACCGATCGGGTAATCTCGAAGATCGAGCTTACCAGCTTCAAGCTCTCCTCGTTAGGATAAGCGGAGTTAGGAGTAACCCTCTCTACGCGAATCCGAACAGCTTGATCGAATGCACCTGACGGGACAGAAACGGTAATCTCTTCTCCCCATTTGATAGCCTTAGCTTCACCCTTCGGGATTTGGAGCTCGATGGTATTGCCATTGGAGGACGTCTCCACTCCGGTCGCAGGCGGAGCATCAGGCACAATCACAGCAGGAACTCTGTTGATTGTTAAGCTATAATAACTACTTGTTCTACCGTCAGGCGCCGTAACAATAATCGGAATATCCGTTTCATTCTGGCCACTTAGAATCGGCAACGGTATTCCGTTATAAGCCTTATCCGCTATACTAATCCTCGATTTCGTCTCGGCAGCGGTCGCTCCGATCGTGATGGCTGTTCCAACTGTCGCATTTATCGTATAGCTGTTTTTCCCGGGATCAAACGCCATTTGAAGCTTCCTGCCATCCTGGAATACGTCTAGCGCCAATAGACGGGCATTGCTGGATGGCAGGGTGTTGCTGACTGGTCTCTTCGTTACCGCAAGGGAGCCATTCTGCAGCCGATCCTGAAATTGTCCCGCCGGCATCGTTACTGAAACTTGCTCACCAGGTCCAATCGATTGTGACAGAATAAGCTTCACTGTACGACCATCTGGCTTGCTTGCATCTGTAACTAACGCCGAGGGAACAGCCTTCGTACCTTCAACTGTGATCCCCGCCACATGGGATGAAGACAAGAGCCCAACGGCTTCATTGAAGGTCAAGCGAATTTCCCTTCCATTCGAGCCTAGCGCTGCCGCTACCAGCTCAGGCCCGCTAGTATCCTTGAGTAAAACCGAAACGCTGTGCTGCTCATCACCAGCCATCGCAATACCCGCATAGCTTGTGACGGAGGAGGCGTCCACGAATACGGTTAACAGCTCACCTGCTGGCATGGGCATATTCGGCACAAAACGGATGGCTTGAACTAAATCCTTGTTTTGCTCATCCTTCTTTACATTTAGCGGTTCAACATACCCTTCTACCACGCCATTGCTGCCGGAAACCACAACAGACCCGTTCCCTATTTGATCTGCTTCTATATATCTTGAGAAGTTAACCCTAACTTCGCTGCTCCCTGCTCCAGCCTCCGTCCATGCTTGAATCGATTGAACGGTCGGCGGCTCTAAGGTAACGATGGGGATATTCACATCGAAATGCTGTGGTGGAACGACCAGCTCCGCACTCTTCGCAGGGAGGTAACCGTCCTTACTAACAACAACCTGCCATGTTCCGAACGGGACATCCCAGCCATATTTGCCCTCTGTATCGGTAATCTGCGGATTCGTTAGACCAAACCATGCCGCATCCCATTGGGCCCAGGCATTATTGTGAAGCTCGAATAAGGTAACCGTTGCGTCTGTAATGCGGTTATCGGTGACCGCTTCATAAATATATCCGCTTGGATCGTAAATATAAACAGGGCTAGCTGCCATTCCACCACCCCAGCCGGAGCCTCCAGAGCCTGAACCAGATCCGCTGTCGCCAGATCCACCACCGTTCCCTCCATTAGAGCTGCTGCCTCCCGGGTTGGTATCCCCTATATCGCACTTATGCAAATTGCTGAATTTAACCGCGTCCTCCAGCCCTTTGATTCGGTCATCCATAGCTTTCTCTTGAATAAAATCTACCGCACTGCCGATCGGATCAAGGCCAATCTCGTCAAAAGGAATCGGATTGAGATAGTCCGCAACAGACATGACCATCGTTATAGCCGAAAGCGCAGCAATGTCGTCAATCGCCTTCAGAATAAACGGATTCCAGCGATCATTGGTCGGCGGGCACATAGCTGCCAATCCCGCTAACGCGGTTAACCGATTCATTCGATCCGAGAAATCAATAGTAGCGTCAAAGCTGCTCCGAATGGTGTCAATCACACCTTCGCCCTCTTCAATCGTATCGTTCATCTCTTCTGCTTTTTTACGCATTTTGTCCAGCTTGCCCGGATCCCTTAAATTCATCTCAATTTTTTGTTTAATTTTCTTAAACGCTTTAGATAGGCTTAGTACTTGTACGTTTCCCTTATTGGCCTTACTAACAAGTGGTTCATTCATTTCCTCATAATAGCTAATTTCCATAATCAATTTAGTGCCGTCTATCTTCCAGTTTAATTGAGGTCCAAACGCCTTGGGTGCCCTATTCTCTGCAACAGCAAGAGCTTCCTCATCTGTAAGCTGGTATCCATCGTCCGGGAGTATGAACGTCTCCGCCACAACGTTGTAGCTGCCCAGTTCAAAACGAGCTCCGCCTAGACTGCCTGTGCTTGGATTCGAAGGCATTGGCTCAGCAGCTTCATCGAAATTACGCAGAAGTGGCGGCAGCTTAGCTTTTAGATTGTCGCTTGGAAGACGGACTTCCACTTTTCTCTTTGTTTTATACTCGATGTACACGGCTCCAGCCTTATAACCCGGAACAATGTCAGCTCGGAACACGCCACTTTCATCCTTCTCTAATTCGATCGGCTCATCCGTAAATCGAACCCGCGCAACCTCGATAAGCTCTGGATCGCTGAAATAAACAGCAAACGAGGTGGGCGCATAGGGATTAATCGTAAACGGAAATCGGGCAACCCCATTCTCAGGTTGAATGATGATTTCCTTCCCATTAAACTGTTTCATCACCAGCTCTTTCAAGCGCACCTCTTCAGGAGCATACATCAAAGCGTGCTTCGGGGTAACCACTTGTTTACCGGCTAGCTGTGCTTCAGCCCGCAGCTCATGCCGGCTTGGCTGCCCCAGATCGGCAAGACGTACTTCTTTGCTCCAGTACCCGCCAGGATAAGCAATCGTTTGTCCAATTACGGTCTCACCATCATAGAAGGTTACTGTGCTTCCTCCCGGCGCCCTCCCATCCAAACGAACATAATCGTCATATACGGTTGCTGGCGCTACCAGCGAGATAAGCGTAGTCGGAATGCTCGTGCGCCCGATTATTTCCTCGCCGCCGCTCCAAGCTAAGCGAAGTTTAGCCTCGAGTTCCGGCAAACTGTATGATTCATCTACCTTCAGCTTATACAGAACCGTTCCCTCTTTGTTCAGAGGCAGCACTCCCAAGTGAACGATCGCCTGCGAGCCCTCTTCTGTAATCTGTGTAGGTTCAGAGTACTGAACGTTGATGCTTCCCGCAACCAGCGCAGTACCCGCAGGAATATCAATTACTAATCGAGCTTCAGATACCGTTGAATCCGTGTTTCTAAATGTCCCGCGCATCGTTACCGCCTCACCAGGCAGCACTTGCCCTGCCGAGGTGATCAGCCCGTTTCCTGGCTTGCCAGCTAATTTACCCGTCTGCAGCAGGGGGATATCCCCCAGGTTTAACAAGTCGCCGAGCCTGGTCTCGAACTCTCCCGAGGTGGAGACACCGTTATAGGAACTAACATCATACCGATATTTACCTGCCGGAAGCGAAATTGACAGTGGATTACCAGTAAATAGTTTGAAATAAGCCCATTGTTGTGTACCAGCTTGCCAGCGCTCGAGTCGGAATTGCAGATCACTTAGTTGATACAGAGCACCGCCCTCTACGAATCTCGCCTCAACTCTGGACTGCTCCTCAATGGTCCATTCGATCAAGGCACTGTTATCCTGATCGGTTCGGACCTTGCGGCAGCCTGCCTCTTGATTCTCAAAGCTCTCTAAGCATAATTCAATCTCATCGCCTGCAACTCCCCATGTTCGAATCGGATATTGACTGTACGTATCATGCTTTCCATATGCATCCTTCAACGATATTTCCCATTTACTCAAGTTCTCCGGCTCCAGCTTATAAGGACCTTCAATCCGACCATCCAGTCTTTTATAGTATAGCTTCAGAAAAACATAACCTTCCTCAAAGCGATTTACCTCTGGACTATAATTCGTTTCGGCATTCACCAGATTGATCGTAGCTTTTTCAGGAAAGCTCAGTACTTCTCCTTGATGCGAGAGCATCACTTCTGCTACTCCCGGATAAGCATTCACTGTATATCGACCGTCAGTTCCGCTTACTCCCGTGCTGAACGTATAGTCATTGTTGATCGTCTGGCTTACGCCCACCTGCACACCTGGGATCGGAACTCCAAAGCTGTCCATAATAGTTCCCAGCAAGGTGAGTTTGCCGATCTCCTGCATAACGAAGCTTTCTTGAACAGGAGTAATGGCAATCTCAACGGCCCGAGCTTGTTGCGGAATAAGACGTGTACCTTCTACTCCCACGCTTACAGTCCCGCTTCCAATCGGCAGCCTGGAAGTGGCTACTTCACCATTTTCGTTCGTTCTTCCACGGAATCGCTCGTCCCCGGCATGATCCAAAAACTTGACCTCCATATTCCGCAAAGGCTTATTATGAATGTCCTTTACAGAAACGGTAAGAGTAGGGTTGATTTGTACATTGGAGAGCACAATCCGATTAAGCAATCCCGGAAGAAGCTTGGTCTGCTGTGTGGAGAAGAACGCCCCCATCGAGACTGAAGCTATCCCGCCGGAAGGCAGCTCATTGAAAATATAGGCTTCACCAAAGTCCACAAATGGAAGCTCAACAGGAGATACCTGGCCTTCTACCTGCACGGCAAGATTCGCAGCTGCACTCGTTAATCCTTCTTTAAGCTGCTCCCGGTACACTTGTTCCAGATGGGCCAAGTTGAACGAAACCTCAACCGATGCGGCAACCTGCTTGTTAATCGGCTGCAGCGTTCCCCATACTTTACTGGCAGGGTTAAGCATAATAACCGGTTGAAGAGAAACTACCGCCGAAGCGCCTTCTGGCAATTGCCAGTTGCCTGTGTACGTCCCCACTGGATCGGAAAGCTCAGCAAGCGAAACGGATGTCTCCACTTGACGAGGATACGCTCGCTTCCTGCCTGCCTCATCCAGCCAAGTTTCGTAACGAATAACCGCAGTAACATTGTGTCCCGTCATCGCTTGTGCCGTAAGTGCAAAGGTACTGCTCCTCGCCAGCTGCTCACCTGTTGATGCAGTTGTATAGCTGATTACTGGCGGAGCTGTCGTACCTGTGGAGATTTCTACAAGATTCGTTTGATACACGATGACGTTATTCAGATTATACCCTTTGATTTGGTAATAATAGGGTCTACTCGCACTTACAGTGGTGTCTATGAACTCCGTAACGGCAGGGCCAACTGCTGCGAGCTGAATGCCTGCCTCTCCGGGAGCAACCCGTAAGATCCTGTAAGCCTCGGCTCCTGCCGCATGCTGGCTCGCGGACCATCCCAGGGTCACTTTACCCTCCGCGAATTGAGCCGTTAACACACCGGTTTCGGCATTTTCGGCCAAGGTTTGAAACGTGATAGGTTCAGAATCACTGCTCCAATTGCCCTCAGGCTTATCGCCTGCCTGAATGACAAGCGTATAAGAGGTACCTGGTTGCAGCCCCTCTAATTGGATCGTTGTATGCGAGGTTTCTTTAAATAAACTTCTTCCCCCATCTACTATTCTCCAAATTTTGTAGCTCGCAACGCTTCCGCTGTTATCTATTGCCGCGTTCCAATCCAATCTGGCAGAATTGGCTTGTATATACGATACTCTAAAGCCGGTATTCCCTCCCATCCAAGAAGGAGCCTCGGTATCCGTTATATGAAAATTACCAATCAACGGTAGTGCACTGCTGTTATACGCCCGATTAATCGCATAAACCTTCAACCGATCCCCTTCCTTGAGCTCTTCTCCCGCAAGGGAGAAGGATCTGGTCGAGGCATCCACGCTTCCCAGGAACGTGCTCGTCGTATTCGTGTATGTGACCACTTCCTTGTAAATGTGAAAGCCTTCTAATTGAATAGATGCAGGGTCAGGCCATCCCAAGCTAGGCTCATTGCTAATTGAATTGAACGTAGGGGATGCCCCGTCATTCCATCCGATTGTAGTTGAAGAAGCATACGATACCTTAATATTATAGGAGTCATCAAAAGCTACTGTCCCATTATTATTAACCGAAGGATGAGCGATCCTCGATCTTGTCGAATCATCGCTCGCCATTGTGACGGCTGACGTTTGACGATCCCATACGTATAAGTCCGTGCTGCCATCGAAGGTGTTCTCTGGTGCTAAGCCAGGATATGACGAGGTTGACGCGACAAAAGAAATATACCGTCCGTCAGGACTCATTGATAATTGATCATTATAATTATCAGCAGGACCGATTATTGTAACATTCTGATCAACCATTGTTGTATCCATAACCTTTATTAATGCGGAGTCATATTGGTTATCAACCCACTTGCTTTCACGAAAGGCTACGTATTTACCATCATGAGAGATAGCAGGCGAATGGTATGTGGAGGTTGAACTGGCTTGCAGCAGCAGCTTCGTTTCATTGCGACTGAAATCATATTTATAAAGGGACTCTTCTCCCTCAAAAACAGTGTAAAGCCCATCCCCGCTTAGCATGAAAGACGATGTGGAGTAGAGAGCCGGCTGCTGCATCCGAACGACTTCGCCCGAAAGGTTTGCACGATATACAGGAGTTCCTGCCCCCGAATTCCCATCAGTATCCAGGGCAGTATCCTCTGATTCAAATAAAATCATCTGGCCATTCGCAGAGATAGATGGGTTCTTACTGTGCCCAGCCGCCTCAGCTCCCGCATCGGAAACACTTAAACGTCTGGTAACCCTTGTCTCGCGATCCCATACGAATACATCGGAAGAACTGTTCAAATCACCGACCACTAGGTTACTTGCTTTTGACTCAAAAGCAACATAACGACCATCATCACTAATTGAAACTTTGCCATTATCCCCATTGGACGGTATACCCTCAGAGCCGACAGCAACAGATACAAGCTCGGTTAGTCCCGTTTTTCGGTCATTCAGGTACACCTGTTTATGCTCGAGCCGAACGTTTAGAGCTGTTGCCTCGCTAATTAAATTACTCGCATTAGAAATAAATGCCACATATCTGCCATCGGCACTGATAGCGGGTTCAGCACTTTCTCCATTAGCTTCCATGTTTTCAGACTGATAACCCATCGTGATTAAACTCATCGTAACAGGCTTTGGTGTCAGATCCGCTGCATAAGCAGCACGACGTTCCCCATACATAATTGGAAAGATTAAGTTTAGAGCTAACATGAATATCATTACAATTGAGAAATAACGCTTCATTCGATTCAAGGCGACACCCTCCCAGAAAAAATTCCAATAGGGCGAGTATACACAACTTGAGTTTACAAGTAGCTTACAACTATCCGCTTTCTTTTGTAAGATTCATTGATTTTTCGTTGTAAAAAACCTCTGAAGCAGATTACTCCAGAGGTCCATCGTATTGGGATATCGTTTAGGAGGCATTTGAAGTTACTCATATATGACCTATCGAAGCCGCTGCATTAACGAATACTCATCCGGATAGATCATAATAAATTCGGTTAACCCGATTAATCGAAACATCTTTTGATAGTGCGTGTTAATCCCGAACGCATATAGGGTGATACTGGCCTTCTTCACCGTCTGAGCCAATCGAATCAACACGGCGATTCCCGCACTGTTAATATATTCTACCTTGGAAAAATTCAAGATCACACGGGCCTCTTCACTATACTCCTCCGCCCACTTGCGCTGGTGAAGCAGAATCCCCTCTGCGTCTTTTGTCAAATCACCCTTCATATCGAGAATTACCCCACCTGCAATTGCTCTCTCTTCAATAACCAATTCTCCGTTCATTCCACAGCCGCCCCCTTCGCGCCCATTCTGAGAAAATGCAGCTCTATACAAAACTCCCCGTCATATCGCAGCTCACGAACCAAATCAGCATAATGACGGATTAGCAGCAGTCCCCAGCCTCGCGGATTTTCCCAATCAAATCTATCTCTAACTTGCGCACCAGGGCTTTCATCTACGATATCTATGCCGTTTCCTCTATCTGTAATCTGAAACGTATATCGATCGGATTGAATGAGCAGGATGACATTCACAGGCAAATCCTTGATTAGTTGATTTCCATGCTCAATAGCATTCAAGCAAGCCTCCGACACAGCCGTGACCATCTCATCGAGGCAAGGCTCAAAAGGCTCTTCAAGCTGCAATTCCTGGAATGTACGCCTGAGCTCAGCAATAACATTTTTCTCTTGTCCCAGCTCGCTTGGGATCGTCCATTCCTTCCGAAACCACACTTTATCGCACACTCTCATCACCCTTTTTCATGCAAACCTAACCTCTCAGCTTACGATAGCATATCGTCTTTACAAACGCTTTACTAACAGCTGCCCGCTACCTCTCGACAATGACAACGGTTCGGTCGTCCTCATGCCGACGATCCGTGAATTCGGAAACACGCTCCATGAGTGCCTCCGCCTGCTGCGAAAGGCTTCCTTCACCAAGCTCAAGTAAATATCGTTCAAAGCCTTCAAAACCGACCATCCCCCCCGACTCCTGTGAGCCTTCCAACATCCCATCGGTATACATCACAAATCGGCTGCCCTTTGGATAATCAATAGCATGAATGACGTAGGTTGTCTCAGCCATGATTCCGAGCGGCAGCGAAGGGTGAATGGCGGCTTCCTCCAGCCCTCCCTTCAGAAGCAGATAAGGAGGCATGTGGCCTGCGTTGGCATACGACAGCGTGGATTCATCCTGGTCGAATATCGCTAGACCCGCTGTTATGAACAGCTGCCCCTGCAGAGCTTGAAACAGCTGTCGATTAAGTCTGGACAGAACTTCATCCGCAGCTCCGCCGGCTCGCATTTCTCTGCGGAACAGAGACATCACCACAGACATGAGCATTGCGGCTTGCAGTCCCTTGCCCGCAACATCACCTACAAGAAGAGCAACTCTCCGATCACCTAGCCGGACGATATCGTAGAAGTCACCGCCGACTTCCCTTGTTTGTCTGCAGAGCGCAGCAATATGGAAGCCAGCGATCGAACTCTCTCCTTGCGGGAGTAGACTTTGCTGAACAGTGTATGCCAGTTGCAATTCCCTCTCAACCCCAGCGTATTGTTCAGAAATATACCCCTGAAGGTCATTAAATGCCAACCCCAATTGTCCAAATTCATCCGCGGACAAGTTCTCCATCTTGCCTTGCAGCGATCTGCGATCACCTTCCATCATCTCACGCATCCCAGTAATCATTACTCGGAAACGTTGACGAAACGCCTTGGCCACCTGATAGAAGCACAAATAACCAATGATAAAGCCGCAACCGGCGATTACGAACAGATAGATCGGATTGATCTCTTCACCACGACTTTGCGAGATCCAGACATACGTAAGCAACAAGCTTACAGGAACAAGCAGCAGGCCAAGATACGCCAGCATTAACGGGATTAGAAAGGTTGAGAATGAATTTAGCTTCGGTGAGATCATTCGCTTCGCACCTCCTGTTCTCGGCGAGTGATAAGCAGCAGTGTAAAGTCTTCATCCGTAGAGGAAGAACTTTCTTTGAAGAGCGTGATCCAGGCCTCGAGTCGTTCCTCTAGCTGCATCTGCGATTCAGGTTGACTTACGTGCTCCCGAGCAATCGCTTCAGCCGCTTGTGCAGCGGGATCCGAATAGAGCAGCAAGCGATCCCCTGGATAGAAAGGCAGCTGGTCGACGGGAACTAGCTGCTCCAGCCGGCCGTCCCGGATAAGGTGCGCGTTCATATGGCCTTGATGCACGGCACGCAGCACATTCCCAGGCATGTCCACGCTAATAAGCATTAGTGAGATCAAATCCTCTTGCGGGAAAACCTCCTTCAATCCCTGTCTAAACCCAGCCAGTATGTCTTCCGGCGCACGATTCTGCTCCATCTCAGCCCGCAGAAGCAAAAGCGCTGCGGACATTTGCAAAGCAGCAGGCATGCCTGAGCCCGTGATTCCACCTGCAATAGCCACAAATCCGTTGTGCTCCTGCGGGACGACATCGTAAAACCCATTCCCTACGGCATTAAGCGATTCCGAGACGGCCTGTACCTCATAGTCCCCAAAGACATGATGAGGTGAGGGCAGCAGCTGCAGTTGAACCTTCCTGGCCAACTGCAGCTCCCTTCTTAAATCCTCATGCTCCCGGTTCATCCGACTCTGAAGTCGGTTGAAGGCAATTGCAAGCTGTCCGACTTCGTCATGAGACAGGATCGGCATTCTCGAGTCAAGTGAGCTGCGATCTCCGTTCAACCAATCGCGAATGCTGCCGATCAGCACCTGCAGCTCTCTGCGAAATTCCAACGCCAGCAAGATGAAAATCACGACTGCAAACACTGAATCAAGCAGAATCAGCAGGACGAGCACCCCGAACTCAATCGATATGTTTTTCACGATCGCCACGATAACGTACCATAAAATAGAGAATAGATTGACCAGCAGCAAGCCAGCGAATGTAGTTGCAAGCATCGATAGAAAGCTTTTGTCCGACCATTGCTCCCCCTTCACCCTCGACAGACTGATCAACATAGGACGGATAATCCTTCTGGCAACCGTATAGTGGAGAATGGCTGCGCTTAAAGCGATCGTCTGCTCATAGAGGAAGCTTCTTATAAAGTTGAGCCAATACAATTGCTCCACCTGTACAAGCGAATTCCCTTCCACAAGGAAATGAACGATATGATAGATGGGGATGAACAGCCCTCCATACACGACCGTTCCCCAGAACAGCTCAGACGGCAGACGAAGAAGACTTCTACATATCCAATCCTCGCTGCCGGGCTTTGCTTCTTGCGTATCCGGATCTCCTCCCTCGAATCGCCTAAGTCGAACCCAAACATAGAGCATCAGGAGTCCGATCATCCCTATCAGGATAACTAGAGTAGCCGGGAGCGAGAATCGGAACAAATAGGACCAAGTTAATCTTTTGATAAAGAGACTCTCCAGCGTAACCCAGAACAACACCAACAGAGCACCACTCGAGAAAAGAGCAAGAAACTTGAGCATTGTAGCGAACAAACGCTGTGTTGGCAAATCGAGTCACCTCCGGATGATGCTTCGGGTTTCGCTAAGCGGAAGAACTCCCAATTCCTGCTGAAGCTTATGCTCTAGCTGCCTATACACAAACTCAGCCTCCGAATGCCTTCCTTGGCTCCAGAAGACACGAAGCAGCTCCTGATAAGCCTCCTCAGCCAGAGGCGAGAGCTTGATCCACTGACGAAAGAACGCTTCCGCTCGGACGTAATGCCCCTTATCAAGTGCATGTCTGCCCAGCCTTCGCAAGAGCTCACACTGGCTAATCAGAAGCCGCTCACGGAATTGCTCCAGCCAGTCAACGTATTGAACATCCGGCGCGATATCGTTGTACATGAGCACCGCTTTCTCATACATCTCGTCGGCTAGCTCAGGATCTTGCATACAAAGCTGATCTCCCACACGCACAAGTCCTTGATA
>JARBUQ010000074.1 GCA_029239545.1 Paenibacillus sp. | reverse complement strand
GTGAATGATGGTTTGAAAGCAGGCAATATTAGCGGTGAGTGGAAATAAGGCAGCTTGTACGCTTAGGAAGCAACATCAAAAACCCGCTGGATAATCTTTTCAGCGGGTTTTTGATGTTGCTATAAAAAAAGGATGATCCCTGTCATTTAAGACAGGGATTATCCTTTCTACTCCATGTTCTATTAGCAGTGCTCCAAGTAACGTTGCTTCATGATGTCCAGCACTTCGTCCCCAGGCTGATCCCAGATCGCTTTGTTGAAAATCTCAACCTCGATCGGGCCTGTGTAACCGGCTTGCTCTACGGCGCTGCGAATGCGGCGCAGTTCAATGACTCCGTCGCCCATCATACCGCGACCTAACAGCATATCAGGCACAGGTACGATCCAATCGGATACGTGGAAGCCCAGAATGCGGCCATCCGCGCCAGCTCTGGCGATCTGCGGGTAAAGGTTCGGGTCCCACCAGACGTGGAACACATCAACCACCACGCCCACCTCATGCGCTGCATGCTGGTGTGCCAATGTAGTGGCCTGCTCGAGCGTGCTGATGACGGAGCGCTCCGCGGCGTACATCGGATGAAGCGGCTCGATGCCAAGCTTCACGCCGTGCTGCTGCGCGAACGGCACCAGCTGCGCGATGCCGTCGGCGACCATCGTCCGCGCGCCATCAATGTCGCGGTCGGGCGCCGGCCCGCACACAAGCACGAGCACCTCCGCGCCCAGCTCGGCGGCTTCCTCAACCGCGCGGCGGTTATCGTCGATGCGAGCTTGGCGCTCGGCAGCAGTCGCTGCGGGGAAGTATCCCCCGCGGCACAAGCTGGAGACGCGCAATCCCGCGTCCTGCACCAGCTTGCGGCTCGCCGCCAGGCCAGCATCCGCAACCTTGTCGCGCCACATGGCGATCCAAGGGACGCCTGCGCGAGCACAGCCATCAACAGCTTCGCTCATATTCCAACGGTTCGTTGTAATCTGATTCAAGCTGAGTCGTTCTATCGATTGAAAAGGTTGTGTCATTCGAATAAGTCTCCTTCCTAATGCTTAGGCTCCAGCAAGCTTCAATACCAGACGCATCCGTTCTGTAGCAAGATCCGGATTCACAAGCAAGCCCGCTTGATCCGCCAGAACGAACAACTCGGATAAATGAATGACCGAACGCTGGCCTTCCGCTCCGCCGATCATACGGAAGTGCGATTGATGGCCGTTCAGATAAGCCATGAACACGATGCCGGTTTTGTAGGCATAGGTAGGCTTTTGGAATATATGACGTGACAACGGAACCGTCTTCTCGAGCAAAGCATCATAACGCTTAATATCGCCATTGTCTAACGCGTGAATAGCAGCTGCCGCCGCAGGTGCAATAGCATCGAAGATCCCAAGCAAAGCGTGGCTGAAGCCATGCTCATCCCCGCGAATCAAATCAGGGTAGTTGAAATCATCACCTGTATACATCTTCACACTGGCAGGAAGCTGACGGCGCATAACAATTTCCTTGTCCGCATCGAGCAAGGATATCTTGATGCCGTCCACTTTGTCAGCGTGAGCCCGAATGACGTCCAGACACACATCCATAGCTGCGTTGACGTCCTTGTGGCCCCAGTATCCAGCCAATTGCGGATCGAACATGTCGCCCAGCCAATGCAGGATAACCGGCTCCTTCACTTGGCTCAGGATTTTGCCGTATACACGTACATAATCCTCTGGCCCTTTGGCACATGCTGCAAGAGCACGGCTCGCCATAAGAATGATACGTCCGCCTTGCTCCTCAACGAACGAGCACTGCTCCTCATAAGCAGCCTCCACTTGCTCCAGCGTTACGTTCGGACCTGGTACCAAATGATCCGTACCCGCTCCGGAAGCGATTCCGCCTCCAACTGCGCGTGCTTCTGCTGTAGAGCGGCGAATCAGTTCCTTCGCGCGCTCCCAGTTCAGACCCATTCCGCGCTGCGCGGTGTCCATCGCTTCCGCAATGGACAACCCGAGCGACCACAAATGACGACGATAGGCTAGTGTGCCTTCCCAATCGATCTGGCCGTTGTTGATCGGATCCGCATCCGCGAATGGATCAGCCACAACATGCGCAGCCGAGAAAGCGATTCGGCTCTTAAGCGGAGCCGTAGGTAATTCTATCGGGGCAGCATGCCCCGGCTCATAGGTTAGTCTTGTGCCGCCAGCTTGCGGCAAATACAAGGTGTTAGCCATTGTTGTGAATCCTCCTTAAGCATTTGTCGAGCAAATGCATGTCGTTAGCCTCTATTCCGTTACCTCTTACAGACTGAGAGCAGGAACATCGATCCAACGACGCTCTTCCCATGATTGCAGACCCAAATCAGCCAGCTGTGTACCTTTAGCGCCTTCAAGCAGGTTCCAAGGGAATGGAGTGTCAATTACAACGTGTTTGAGGAACAGCTCCCATTGCACCTTGAAGCCATTGTCGTATACTTGGTTGCCTGGAACCTCCTGCCATTGCTCTTGGAATTTGAACGGATTCTCGATATCCGGGTTCCAAGTTGGTTTAGGTGTATGCACGCGGTGCTGTGCTTTACAATTGCGAAGACCGGATACTGCGCTGCCTTCGGTGCCGTCAACATGGATCGTCAACAGATCGTCCCGATCTACGCGCACAGTCCAGGAAGAGTTGGCTTGTACAACAATTCCGCCCTCCAGCTCGAAAGTAGCATAGGCTGCATCGTCAGCGGTACATGTATAACGCTCGCCCTTCTCATCCAAACGCTCACCCACATGAGTTACCCCAAGGCAAGAAACGGATTTCACTTCTCCGAACAGGTTGTCTAATACATAACGCCAGTGAGCGAACATATCTACGATGATACCGCCGCCATCCTCTTTGCGATAGTTCCATGAAGGACGTTGACCTGGCTGCCAGTCACCCTCGAATACCCAGTAACCGAATTCCATACGGACGGAAAGAATCTGGCCGAAGAAACCGGAATCTACTAAACGCTTCATCTTCATCAAACCTGGAAGGAATAATTTATCTTGAACTACACCATTCTTCACGACTGCTTCCTGGGCCAAACGAGCGAGCTCCAAGGAAGATGCCAGATCAGTAGCCGTTGGCTTCTCACAATAGATGTGCTTGCCAGCCGCAATCGCTTTCTTCACATCAGCAGCGCGACGAACCGTAGTTTGCGAATCGAAGTAGATTGTGTTGTAAGCATCAGCCAGACAGCTGTCCAAATCCGTGCTCCAGCGAGTCAAACCATGCTTTTCAGCCAGGTCCTGCAGCTTGCTCTCTTGACGTCCCACCAGAATAGGATCCGGCATAATAGTGTCTCCATTAGGCAGCGCTACCCCGCCTTGCTTGCGAATAGCCACGATCGAACGGATTAAGTGCTGGTTCGTACCCATACGCCCAGTAACTCCATTCATAATAATTCCGATTTGATGTACACCCATTGTCCATTTCTCCCTTGTCTAACAAATTTGAATTTCTTTTGTTGCCCTCATTGTATCTCTCCTGCACGGACACGTCTTATTAATCCAAGAACTTAATTCTCAATTTAGGAAATGATCCTTACACCATGCTGCCTGTTTAATACCTTGGAGCTGGAAAATCATATTGTACTAGTATCCGTGTTCCTATACGAAACCATTCATGTTTAATTCATTTCCTGGCCATGGCCAGCACAGCAATCCAAATCGCACCGGTCATGACTAAACGCCAAACTGTTTTAAATGATGATCCAGGTGCTTGTAAATTCCTTTCCCCCATTGCTCGGGAGTAAGCTTTCCGAAAAATGGATGGGGATGAGTTGTACACCTCTCTGGCCCATTATTTTGGAAGGTTATAATACTTTGTTTCAGTATTTCTCTTTCTTTTTCAAATTCTTTTGAATCGGCAATCAAAACAGTTGGAATAGTGGACATATTGCGGGGTAATGGCTTGTCATTATAAAAAAGTGGTTTCACAAAATTTCCTATTATTATCCCTAACCAGCCTCTCTTTTCAAAGGAATTCCCCGTTGCAAAGTCTTGAAACGATGAGCAGTGAGCCAGCATTTGGGCAACATCCATTTGTCCCCATTGCGGTTGTGAATTCGGGCTTAATTTGTCGATACGAGTTAAAATTTCCACTGTATTTGTATGATCAAAAATATTTTGCATTATTACAACTCCCTCTATTAGAGTAGTTCACGCCGTATTTAAGCACTTATATATTCCATTATATCTTATGCTGTTTCATTGATTTCTTTTTGATTGCTATTTTTCGAACAAAAAAACGACAAGCCGATAGGAATACCATTGTCAGCCTGCCGTCTCTATTCTTTTTCCTGCTCTACCTTTGAATCAATGCTTGGCTAGCTAGTACGTCATTAAACCACACGGACACACGTTCCGTCCCTCCCAAACCCCTGTTTTTGGCCTGCTCCCGGACACAGGTTCCGTTATTAGGCAAAAACACACTCCAAAAGACGCCTGATTTCAGAAATAACGAATCCTGTGTCCGCTTAAACCAGCAAAGTGTGTGCTTGGACGAATATAACGGATCTACAGTCCGCTCATCATCGACACTTGCCTTATATACCCCTTCAAATGCTGATTTTGAGCTCGATCAGAAGTGGTCCCTCTCCGCCGGAACAGTCGCCTCATGCAACCGCTCCTCCAGCTCTTGAGCATAGCCAGCGGCTGTTTCATCCGACCATTCCAAGCGCTCCTTCATCCAGCCAATGACCGGAGCCTTCCAGCGATTCACCCAATCGATGTCGAAATATAATGCTCCTGTGCGCCGAATGAAGAAATCAACCGGCTTCACGGTCATCTCGTGATCGATGGAGTAGGCCAGCTCTGCCTCCACTGACTTTTGCAATAACGGCTGCTCCCCAGAGCCCGCAGCTCCAAGCTTGCGTATGCGCTCAAGCACATCCGCCACATTCGTCCCATAGCGGCGAACGAGCCGTTCCGCTTCAGCTGCGCTTAAGCCCAACCGAACCGCTTCCTCCCGCTTGCTGCTTACGAATGCCTCAAGCTTCGCGGAGCCGCCTAGATCACCGCCTGAGATCGGCAGCCTCATCGTCCGGCTGGCCGGGATCACAGGCGATCCCTCCTGCTCCAATAGAGCGACGGCTTGATTGACCACGGCCTCAGCCATCTTGCGATATCCGGTCAGCTTCCCGCCCGCGATCGAGATCAGGCCAGAGTCCGATACAAGCACTTCGTCTCTCCTCGATATTTCGGAGGGGTCTTTGCCCTCCTGATGGATCAAGGGGCGCAGCCCTGTCCAGCTGGATTCCACATCCTCTGCCGACAGCTTGATCGTAGGGAACATGCTGTTAACCGCAGCCAGTAAATAAGAGCGGTCCAGCATGGTGAGCTGCGGGTTCACTTTATCTCCGCTGTAATTCGTATCCGTTGTGCCTACGTAGGTTTTGCCAGCCCGCGGGATCGCGAATACCATACGATGGTCCGGTGTGTCAAAATATACTGCTTGCTTGAGCGGGAACCGGCTCTGGTCGAACACCAGATGAACGCCCTTGGTCAGATGCAGCGTCTTGCCCCTATTGGAATCATCCTTCTCCCTCAAGGTGTCCACCCAGGGACCGGTTGCATTAATCACCTTCTTAGCAAGGATCCGATAGGAGTGACCGCTTAACTGATCGACAACTACAACACCGATGAGCTTGGATTTCTCATACAGAAGTTCTTCCACTTTTGCATAATTCACTGCTCGAGCACCCAATTCTACAGCCTTCTTCATCACTTCTATCGTCAGTCGAGCATCATCCGTCCGGTACTCGACGTAATAACCGCTGCCTTTCAACCCGTTCTTCACCAAAAGTGGTTCTCGCTTAAGGGTTTCCTCCACCTTCAGCATCTTCCGGCGCTCGCCCTTTTTTACACCTGCCAAATAATCGTACAGCCGTAGACCGAAGGAGGTAGACAGCTTGCCAAACGTACCTCCTGCATAGATTGGCAGCAGCATCCATTCTGGCGTAGTCACATGCGGACCGTTCTCGTACACGATGGCGCGTTCTTTACCTACCTCAGCTACGATCTTGATCTCGAGCTGCTTCAAATACCGTAATCCGCCATGAACCAGCTTGGTTGAACGACTTGATGTTCCTGCTGCATAATCCTGCATCTCGATCAGCGCAGGCTTCATCCCGCGACTCGCAGCATCCAAGGCGATCCCGGCACCTGTAATGCCCCCTCCGATCACAAGGATGTCCAACACTTCTTCCGTCATTTTCTGCAGAATGTCTCTTCTATAGATACCCGAAAAAGTTTTCCCCGTCATGCAACTCCAACTCCTCTATCTGACTCAATCTGTTATTATATGCAAAAGACAAAAAACCACAAACAAGCTGCTTACGTATCGGACACGTAGACGCTGTTGTGGTTTCTCCTGAATCTCCAACCGAAGTATGAACTTATATTTATGATAACATACGCTGCCTTTATTTGAAAGAGATAGCTGCCCTGACTGCTTTTTGCCAGCCTTTATACAGGGCTTCCCTCTCCGTATCACTCATCAGAGGCTCAAAAGTACGATCGACCTGCTCCTGTGCCAGAGCAGCAAGCTCCTGCTGGTCTCTCCAATAACCAACCGCCAGCCCCGCCAGATATGCGGCTCCAAGGGCGGTCGTCTCTTGCGTGACAGGCCGTTCCACCGGAACGCCGAGCATGTCGCTCTGGAACTGCATCAGGAAGCTGTTCGATACGGCCCCGCCGTCGACCCGAAGCTTCTGCAGCGTAATCCCCGCATCCTCCTCCATCGCGCTCAGCACATCTCTCGTCTGGTAAGCAAGAGATTCCAACGTCGCGCGAATCAGATGCGCTCTGGTCGTGCCACGGGTAAGGCCGAATACGGCTCCGCGCACATCGCTGTCCCAGTAGGGCGTACCCAGCCCTACAAAAGCGGGTACGATGTAGACGCCATCGGAAGACTCTACCTGCAGAGCGTATTCCTCGCTCTCGGCAGCCGAGTCGATGACCTGCAGCCCGTCGCGCAGCCATTGAATCGCTGAGCCTGCTACGAATATACTGCCTTCCAGCGCATATTCCACCTTGCCGTTCAACCCCCAGGCAATCGTGGTCAGCAAGCCCTGATTGGAGGGAATCGCTTCACTACCTGTATGCATGAGCATGAAACAGCCCGTGCCGTACGTATTCTTGGCCAGCCCCGGATTGAAGCACAACTGCCCGAACAGCGCGGCCTGCTGATCCCCTGCTGCACCGGCAATAGGAACAGTCTGACCGCCAAAATGGTCTGCAGCCGCATATCCGTACACTTCAGAGGAGGATCTCACCTCTGGCAGCATCGAGACCGGAATGCCAAGAGCCTCCAGCAGCTCCTTATCCCATTGCAGCTCATGAATGTTGTAGAGCAACGTCCTCGAAGCATTGGAATAATCAGTCACATGGACAGTCCCATTCGTCAGTTTCCAGATCAGCCAGGTGTCAATTGTGCCGAACAACAGGTCGCCTGCCTCAGCTTGCTGCCTCGCGCCCTCTACATGGTCAAGTATCCAACTGACCTTCGTCCCGGAGAAATAGGCATCCAGCCTTAAGCCCGTCTTGGCCGTGAATTCAGGCTCGAGTCCTGCCTCCTTCAGCTGCTCGCAGATGGAAGCGGATTGCCGGGATTGCCATACAATGGCGTTATAGACGGGAATACCTGTGTGACGATTCCACACCACTGTAGTTTCTCGTTGATTCGTAATGCCGATTCCTGCAATCTGCGACGGCTGAATGGTGGTTTGCGAGAATGTTAGACGGATGACCTCTTGTACAGAGCACCATATTTCCTCTGCATCATGCTCCACCCAACCAGAATGCGGAAAATGCTGCGTGAACTCCTTTTGCGCAATATGCACCGGCTTCCCCTGCCGATCGAACACCAACACTCTGGAGCTTGTCGTGCCTTGATCAATGGCTACCATATATGTTTGTTCCAAAGCCCATCCTCCCAACCTTGCATATCTATATCGCTTCTTCCTACTTATAATGAGTCCACAGTTCCTTGTGAGAGGTTGTAACCGCTGAAGCCCCGGCCTGCAACGCACTTTGCACGTCATGAACCGTTCGGATCAACCCCCCCGCGAAAATGGGAATACCTGTACGTTCACTTACTTCAGCAATAATTTGCGGCATGATGCCTGGAAGCACTTCAATAATATCAGGCTTGGTCCGCTCCAGCAGCGTGTAGCTTTTATCCAGAGCCCCCGAATCGAGCAAAAAAAGCCGTTGAATGGCCAATATTCCATTTTGCTTAGCCTTGGTGATCACACCTGCCCTGGTCGAGATTAATCCGGCAGGCCGGACATTCTGACAAAGGAATTCAGCTGCGTATTCGTCATTCTTAAGCCCTTCAATCAAGTCCACATGCAGCAGCAGCTTTTTGTCATGGGCTCGGGCCAGGTCGACCAAATGTTTCAATTGTCCAATATGACTGTCTAACAGCACAATGTATGTAAAGGAGGAAGACAACAGCTTCTCCAAGTCCTTTACCTTGCGGACAGCGGGTAAAATGCTTTGTTGATGGAAAGCCATAGGGCGACTCCGTTCCAATAAATTATAGGCTGATCCTGCGACGATATACAAAAAAACACATAAATCGCTTCATGTTATTAAATCAACAATAAGCAACTTATGTGAATCTCCCAATCTCCGTCACAATGTATGAACTTGATCACAATTGTAAGCGCCAGCATCGTCCGTGTCAACCTAATCTTCGTGCCAGCAGGGTATGTTGCGACGATTTAGAATTTTAGACAATTTCCAATTCATTACGTCGACAACATGCCAGCGATACATGCCATGGCGATGCTGCGAATTATAGGTGCCATCCGGACGTATTACCTGCTGCATGCCCATATACGGTGTAGAATATTCGCGATACTGTCCATCGATGTCCCAGTTAAAGGCTCCACCCAAAATAATCCTCCGTGCCTGTCCCGCAAATCGCGGGAAATTCCTTGTCCCCGTCGATATAAAACTTAATCTCGCCTTCGCCCCACCATTTGTTATTGTTGATCCCCCAGCCCATCGAAGTTCCAACGTATTGCCCGCGTCCTCACTTTGAACATCTGGCAGGGCTTGTATAGCCTGTCTCAATTGCTTCCGCGTTTCTCTCCTTTCGAAAATATAGGACACCGATTCCCCGTTGCTCTGTTGGTGGTACTCCTCGTATTCCATCGCTGTCAAACTTTGACGATATGCGGCCGAGCGATAATAATCCCTGCAACAATTAACCGCGATCGTATAGAGCCAACTATGGAATGAGACTTTTCTTGTATACGTAGGAAGACCTCGCATCATCTTAACAAATACGTCCTGCGTCAAATCATACACTGTATGAGTACTGCCTATCTTGCGGTATAAATAAGCATAAACATGCTTGTAATAGCGTTTAGTCAGCACCTCCAAAGCTGCTTGGCTACCACCATTTATTTCCATAATTAACTGCTCATCAGTCGGCAATTCGATCACCTCGTTAAGTAGAACGGTACAGGTATAAAAAAAGTTGTATGGTTGGGACAATAAAAAAATAAACGACATCTCTGCCGTTTCTGTTAATATGTTGGTGGAGTCTAGGGATGTTGAAATCGTGATTCAACTTGCTTCGAAGTCCATTCATCGAGGAGGCTCTTATCGGTGGATTCTGATGCCGTGCTCCTCCACCATTGGGTATTTCACTACAATAGATATGAACTTACCCAAAAAGATGGGGCAGTTCGTCTGCATATAAGGATTTCAACCAAATAAAAAGCTCAAGCGTTATTTCCACTTGAGCTCTGCAGGTTATACAATCAGGTAAATGTGCCGTTAAATCAATACTTTCTCACTACCGACACACAGCATTCCACATGTGTTGGGTGCTCAATAATAATTTCAATCTGTTATTAGTTGTTAAATAAGGCCAGACTTTTGAAGCAGTCGATCCACAATTGCTGCAACCTCGGCTCTCGTCATGTGCGCCTTCGGTGCAAGTTTCGCACCGCTTCTTCCCGAAACTATGCCAGACTGTACATTTGCAGCAATACTGCTTTGTGCCCAAGTAGATACCCCATCCGCGTCAACAAACTGACTAAGCGTCGAATCTGTTGTAACAGCTACCATGGCCTTTAGATTCGTAATCATCATTGCTTTGTCGATGATGACCATCGCTTGTTCACGCGTGATCTTGTCATTTGGTCGGAATGTTCCATCTTCAAAACCATTGATCAGTTGATACGAATAAGCCGTGTTAATCGCACTGCTGTACCAATCTGCTACCTTCACATCCGAGAAGTCACTCGCTCCGTTCTCCAGCTTGAGTCCTAATCCGCGAACGATGATAGCTGCGAATTCAGCGCGGGTAATGTCTCGTTCAGGACTGAACATGCCGTTACCCGTACCTTCGATGACCATACGAGAAGCCATATCATTAACTGCATCTTTTGCCCAATGGTTCGCAACATCACTGAATTCAAGCGGATGCCATACGACCGAGTGCGTACTATTGGTCAAGCTATTGATGACAGCATAATACTTGCCATCTAAAAGAACGACCTTGGTCGGCACATGACGTACCGTTCCATCTGGATCAACAACAACACCTGTCGTAATTTTGTTTGGATCTATGCCATCCGGTATGGCAATGGTGCGTTCCACATAAGCATTGAACTTCGATATTTCAACTGTTGTCCCTTCGTACATAGCTCTAACCGTAAAGTTCACCGGGGGCACTACAAGCGAGAACATTCCTTTCTCGGCTGCATTCTCCACTATTTTCACCGTATCCGGTAGCGGTGCAGCGATTTCAATCTGTACCTTGATATCTTGCAAGGCTATCGACTTCCCGATCTGATCAGATATCGCATTGATATTGATTTGCAGCGCAGGGAGAGTATACGTCGCTTGATCGGTTTTAATCTCCAAAACCGCTTGCTTGTTCTCCATATTTTTAACCATTTGACCATTCAATTCACCAATAACGACATCGGACTTCGTGTTCACTGGAATCGTAACCACTGCACCTTGAGCTTCTGTCGCGAGTTTGTCCTCCAGCTTTTTCGGGTCGATCGATACGGTTGTCACCGTTTGGTCGTTTACCTTGGTTACTGTTGCTGTTCCCATATTTTCCACCTTGCCATTGACCAATACATCAACGCTTGTATGGGTGGGCTCTGGCGTTGATGGAGTTGTTGGTTGGGAAGGTTCATCCGGCGAATTTACGACTTGTGTGATGGTGAATGTCACATCCGTCATGAGATCAGCCGATATTTTGACTGTTGCCGTGTACGTGCCAGCGGCTAAGCCGTCTTTCACTTTAACTGTAAAGTTGGTTGCCGTTCCGCTATCTAACGTCTCACTCGGCAATGATATTACGAAATTAGTACCGGTTACTGTTGCTGTAAGGTTTGATAGATTTCCAGTTCCGTTATTATATACATTAATCGTGACAGTTTCCTGTGTACCTGAAACATAATCTTGAGTAAGTGTTGTTGCCGCTTGATCCGCTATTTCTGAAATCATGTATGTCGGTGCTGCATTCACCGTGACGCTTACATCAAAGCTATGGCTCATTCCACCATCTGCTGTGAATGTAACCGTATCGGTATAGGTGCCTGCTGGTAAATTTACCTTCGGTCGAATATTGACTTGGGCGGATAACACCCCAGCTTCAAGCGCATTCGGCAAGACTGTCCCGATTATAAACTTGCTAGCCACTCCTGCTCCGAAACTCGCACTCATATTCGTGATTGCG
>JARBUQ010000536.1 GCA_029239545.1 Paenibacillus sp. | reverse complement strand
AGGGAAGGGATTCAGTACTTGGGCAGGATGTATACACTAAAAATGGCGGTTAAGCTGCAATGGTTCGCAAAAGCACATATAGAGGGCGAATGGAAGATTCCGATTTATTATGATGCGTTTCACGTTCAATTTTTCATAAAGATAGACGGGGAGTATTGGACCTGCGTTCCGATTCAACAAAAGCAAATCGATCAAGCTCGTATACATAAGGATATCGCATTATTCAGACAACTTAAGGAACAGTGGCTGCAAAATAGAACGGGAAATAAAGCGGGAAATACGAATAGTTAAGTTAATTATTTCCCAGGTAAGCGCAGTAATCGATAAGAAACGTCAAAATCCAGCTATATATCGTGATATTCCCTTGCGGCAGCAAACTTAATGACAGGTGCTGTCGAAATTGACTATTCAGAAGGGACTTGCGGATCACAGTCAAGGCCGGGAGAACTTGTATTCATGGTGTACAAAGATGCCATTCGACGGATGCAGGCCATCACATGTTCACGCAGCTCCCTGGGTTCTAATACTTGAATGAAGGGACCTTGGCCCAAAATGTACTCACATGCGGATTGCAGGTTGTGAAACTCGACCTTGAGAGGGATCCAGCCATGCTGATCAGCTTCGGGCAAGCCTGCATCTTTGACTTGTACATAGAGCGCTTGTCGGATTGATTTCTCAAGCTTTGGATCGATTAGCAACTCAGCCGGGTAACGAGGGAGCTGCTGCTTCAATTCTGCCTTGGATTGCTCCCAATATTGAGCCAGATCGAAGCCTTCGGGCCGCTTAAATGTTTCATCTATTACAACAGCGCTTCGGATTCGGGATACACGGTATGTGCGGATGAGGCCTTCTTCCGTAGAAGCGGTGAGGTACCAGGCATTCCCTTTGGCTATTAGGCCGAGCGGATCAACGGTACGTTCAGGTAAAGGCAGCAGGGTGTCCATATCGCTTATTTTCTGATAAGTAAATCTCAGCTTGCGTTCCTCCCAAACAGCTCCGAGCAGCAGTTGAAGGAATGGAACGGTTTCCTCACGGCGAGACCAGCCTGCTTCATCGATATGAATAAGCTGTCTTGCTTGTTCGGCCTGCTGTCTCAAGCTCGGTGACAGGGCAGCGGACAGCTTCAAGTAAGCATCCTGTGATGAGCTCGCAAGCCCCAGATCAGTTAGCAGCCGCGCAGGACTACCGAGGAATAAGCTGCGAATTTCCGCTTGATTGAGAGCGGTCAGTCGAAAGTGGTAGCCATCCTGAAGAGACCAGCCCCCGCCAGTCCCACGCTCAGCATAAACAGGAATACCTGAACCGCTTAATACCTCCATATCCCGTTGAATTGTTCTTTCGGAAACCTCCAGACGCTCCGCCATCTCCGCTGCCGTCAGTTTTCGATGCACCTCCAGCAGCAGTAATAGGGAAAGAAGTCGATCAGCGCGCATCGATCACCAGCTCCGTCCTTAATTTGTATTTGTTTAAATTGTACCATACCAATAAGACAATAGTTGTCTTATTAGAACGTTATGATGGAATAGTAAACATTAGACAGTACTTTAAGATGATCGGGAGGCTGATTGGAATGGGTAAATTAACAGGACAAGTTGCCGTTGTAGCAGGTGCAACCAGAGGTGCAGGAAGAGCAATAGCCATGATGCTCGGAGCAGAAGGAGCAACGGTATACGTTACAGGACGAAGCGTTCGCGGCAAACCGGCCACATTGGGGCGAAGTGAAACGATTGAGGAGACAGCAGAACTTGTAACACAACTGGGCGGCGTTGGAATCGCGGTTCGAGTAGACCATACGATTGAAACGGATATAAAGTCGTTATTCGATAGGGTTCGAGACGAGCAGGGCGGTCAATTGGATGTGCTGGTGAACGATGTCTGGGGTGGGGACGAACTGACTAATTGGGAATTGCCTTTCTGGGAGCATTCACTGAGCAACGGTCTGTTAATGCAGCAGCGGGCCGTTCATTCTCATATGATGACGAGTTATTACGGCGTTCCCCTGATGATTAAGCGCGGACGAGGCCTAGTCATAGAGATTACGGACGGCGTTGATTACAAATATCGCGGAAACTTGTATTATAGTTTGGCCAAAATATCGAATATCCATCTCGCAGAAGCGATGGCAGCCGATCTGGCCAAACATAACGTGACGGCTCTTGCAGTGACGCCTGGATTTTTGCGCTCTGAGGCGATGCTCGATCTGTTCGGAGTAACAGAGAGTAACTGGAAGGAAGGAGCTGCGAAGGATCCGCATTTTATTGCTTCAGAGACGCCATTTTATGTCGGCAAGGGGATCGCCTGTCTGGCAGCAGATCCCAATGTCACTGAGAAAAGCGGTCAAACGTGGAGTTCTTGGGCTTTATCAGATGAATATGGATTTACCGATCAAGACGGCACCAGACCGCACTGGGGAAATTATTACAAGAAGTTTGTTTTGAAGGAAGACTAGAGGGCTGCTTGTGGGTGGAAGCTGCTGTAAGCTGCTCGTAGGAAGTGATGGAGAGTCAGGTTAAAAGTTAGGTCGGATACGATGTGATTTTAGCGGCGTCATTTGGCGGAACGTGTGAGGCTGTCGATTAACTGTCCATAACTTCGGAAATCTGCGAGAGACCACAACATGTATGCGAAAAATCATATAGAATGAGCGGCGTCCCCATCGAATCC
>JARBUQ010000073.1 GCA_029239545.1 Paenibacillus sp. | reverse complement strand
ACAAAGGCGAACACTTCGTTTCTCCGCTCCACCTGCCTGCCCTTTTTGTTCGACTTGGATGAGGGAGTTAGAGGCCTTATGCACCCATTCGTTCACCCATCTTACGTTATTAGCTAAGCTGTCTGTTACTACTTAGGTCCCCCTGACTGGAAGTATTCCATTCAGAGAGACCTAAGATTGGCAAAAACTGAATTGTCCACGAAAAGTAGAAGTGAGGGAGGAAAGAACAGGGATATCTTGCTTGAGGAAAGTGGAAATCACGCTACGGATTCGAGCAAAGCATTCGGCACCAAGCTTGGTACGAAAGGTCCCCGAGATTTTTTCTTTTACTTTGACCATTCGGATATCGCGTTCAGCTTGATTATTGTCAAAGGGGACACGTTCATCGTGAAGAAAGCGGAGAATGGCCTCTTTATGAAGCAGGAATCTCTGCCCTAGATTAGCGGCTTTGCTTTTCACTTTTCTGCCTCTTGGGCCGGTTTTGGCACGTACGTTATCCTGCGCCCACTCCTTTTGAGCTTGGACAAGGAGATCATCGTATCGGTTGCTCAGGTGTGCGAGGGTTTCTTCTGACAATAGCCGGTTTGCTAACCTTGCTTCGCAAACGAGCTTCCAACACTCCTGAAGCAAACCTTTCATCTCCTTCGCCCACTGATGTCCATCATATTCGATGATGCCTTGGCACTCTCGAAGGAGATGAGCGTTACACAGTGCATGCAAATATGAGTAAAATTCTTTGAAATATGGACCATAGCAATCGTGAACAAGGGTCCCGGAGTAGTGGGGTAAAATCCCTATTTCGTTCATGCCTTGACTCCCACGGCTTGGATGAACCGCCAACAGTGTCCATTTCACATTCGACACCGTGTGCAGCCAGTTTTTCTTTCCTTCGATTTGAAGTCCTGTCTCATCGGCGTGAAGGACGGGGCTTTGGGCAAGGTGTCCCTTGATCGTTTGTTCCAGTGGGATCATGACTTTGGACATAGACTGAATATAGGAAAGTAGCGTGCCTTCGCTTGGTCGTTGTCCCGTAAGGTCTTCGAAAAGTTGCCCAATTCGCTTCAGTGGCAACAACTGGTACACGTTCAGGTAGGCCGTCCAGGCTGCAAAGCCATCCCCGTACTGCACGGGAGCGGTCACTCGTTCAGGAAAAAGTGCTTTGTTCCGTGTTTTACAATGGGGACAGCACACCACCTGTGAACGATGCTCGGTCACAACAATCCGTGGAGCAGGCAGATCAAACACTTGTCGTTTTTCATAGTTCCCATTCATTTCCGAATGGAGAGAGGCGAAGCAGTTTGTACAGGCTGTGACCCTATGCTCTATGATTTCATCGACTTCCTGGGTAAACCGAAGAGTCTTCCCCTCATGACCTTTGGGGGCTCCCTTTTTACCGCCTGGATTTCTTGAATTTGTAGGTTTACGTAAGCCGTCACTGGATGGAGGCTTGCTACTGTTGTGGCTATTCTGACCCAGTTGTCTCTCTAATTCTTGAACGCGCTTCTCTAACTTTTCAATTTGTTTAGCCTGGCTTTCGACGGTTTTCGTGAGTTCCCGATTATGAGCAAGTAAGGCGTTGAAGTAACCCGCAATTTCAATATCCCCTTTGCAGATCGTCATGACTTGTTGCGGCGTTAGCTCCATTGTTCATTGCCCCCTGCCTCATGTTGGTAAGTACCTATTCGACATAAGTAACTGAAATACTTTTTTTATAAAAAAAATCTCCCCATAATAATATTGGGGGACCTAAGTAGTAACAGATCAGCTTACTAATCAGGGCTTTATCTTTTTTTACTCACAAATTAGTTTACCCAGCTTTGCTATTAGTATTGTTCAGTTTACTACTCCCGAATGCACAAAACATTCCGATGCCATTGTGGGATAGCCTACAGTAATTCCCCTCTGGATGAATGCTCAGGCTTTGAAGAGCTACTTCGTCAACAGGCGGAACAAAACAACCGCTGCCTGCGCTCTGGACGTATGATTTTCCGCGTTAAACCTCTTCTCTTGATCACCGCTCATCAAACTTAATCCTGACGCCAGTCTGACAGAAGCTCTCGCCCAAACACTTACGGCACCTTCATCCTCGTATTTTACCTCCTGCGTTGTAATCAGGTCTGAGAGCTTCAGGTTATGCCGGTACAAATAAGCTTTTACAATAAGTACGGCCATCTGTTCTCTGGTAATCGGCTCCTCAGGAGCAAATGCGCTCTCATCAACCCCGCTTACTAGATTAGCCTCATAGGCAGCATATACGCTGCTGCTGTACCATGCGTCATTCGGTACATCCTTGAACTTATTGGAAGGACCAGACGCAGCAGCAGGCAATTGCAGTGCCCGCGTTAATAGTGTCACGAACTGAGCCCTTGTAACCATCTGTTCAGGCTGGAAGAGCTGATCGGTTACTCCGTCAATGATATGCCGCCCAGCCATGCTCTCAATTTCTTCTTTGGCCCAGTGCGCAGCTATATCCGTGAATGTCTTGGTGGATTCCATAACGGCGTACATTGAGAAATGGGAAAGCTCCGCAGTAACCGTATGATTGCTCTGGACCGTTCCTCCGACATACTGCCACTGCTTTAAGCTCTCATCATAATAATAGACCGCTAATCGGTTCGTATTCTTCACTTTCTTATCATCGAAATCAAATGTGACACTTATTGGATTATTGAAGATACTAACGCGATTCTCTCCAACCAGCAAGGAGAAATCGAAGATTGACGAAACCAGCTCAGCAGCAGGTAATGCTCTTGTTCTTGCCGCAAGAACATTCTGATGTACAGCCGTCTGAAGCTGCACCTGCTCCTCCCCGTCTTTAACGACCAGGAAGTCTGGAGGCAACAGCAGCTGTACTCCGGCTGCACGAATTTCCAACGCTTTTTGCTTTGCCGCCGCTTTCTGAATCAGACTCCCTGACAGCTGCAGTGTCCATTGCTTAATGTCCGGGTTGACATTGGAATCAATCGGAACCACTTGTCCGGCTGCAGTATCAATAAGCTTCAGCAGCTCTTCCTCATCTGGTGTTATTACACCATCATCCTTATGTACTGGAGGTGTTGAGGGCACTGGGATGAATGGCACTCCGCCGCCCGTTGGAATCGTAACCGGCAATATCGTGTAAGCGTAAATTGCAGCATCACTGTAAATGCCATTGTGAGAGAGCATAAGTGAATAGCACAGAGTTCTTATCCAGGATTAGTGGAGCCGTATACGGATATACAGCGATACCATCACTGGTCGAATTGTACAGACTGTAATACAGGGAAGAATTCGGTGTGCTGCTAGATAATTGCACGGTCACGCTTCCGCTATACGATCCAGCCGACTTGTCCGGCTGGGGTGCGGCAGGACGCTTGTACCAATACACCCAGTTGGACTCCACCGCCTGCTCTTCAGAATCTGCATCGTCCAGATAGAAGCGATAGCCGAAGCTATCGTTCATAGAGGCTGGCAGCTGCACTGTAACTGTTCCCGAGCCATATACGGATTCGATGACTGTTCCATTCAAGCCCGTATCGTCAGGTTCCCATGCATATCGATACGGGGTATTCTCCACAACCCGATGATCATACAGCTTATAGGTATGACGGCCGGAAGTCGGTTGACCGAATGCATCCTTCTCATTCAAAGTAGCGGTTACGGTGTTGTGAGTCGATGCCAAGCTATAATCGAGAGTCAGCTCAAGCCTCGTCTGCGTAAAAGGCGTCAAACCATTAACTATTCCGTGACCATAAAAATCGATATTGGTGAGAGTATGGTTGTTATTCCGATCCACATTCGAGTAGCTTAATTCCAAAGGATCTAATGGAGAGGCGCTGTTCTCCAGGAGTGCTCTCAGATGACTGACCTTTATTGTCGGATCGTTGGCAATAACCAGTGCGGCCATAGCGGTTACGAATGGAGCTGCTGCTGACGTGCCGGACAAATACGAATGGGAATGGGACAAAATCGTAGTATAAATGTTCACTCCAGGTGCCGCGATGTCCACTTTATATGTATTGGAGAAATCAGCGATTGTCAGGCTCATATCCTGCAGCTGGGCAATAGCGCCAACACTAACAACTTCATCGAATGTGGCGGGATAGCTTGGCATGGCTTCCGCATAACGAATCTGATCTGCTTGAGGTACACCGTCAAGTTGACCAGGCTCATTCCCGATCCAATTATTACTGTCATTGCCCGCTGCGGCAACTACAAGAATATTAGCTTCAACCGCTTGTCGAATGATATTCTGAAGAATCAGGCTTTTCTCCGACAAGCCGAGACTCATATTAATGACATTCACACGCTTGTCGATAGCAAACTTAATTCCGGCGATTAAATCTGCTGTCGTACCCTTTCCTTCATGATTTAACACTCGGATCGGCATAATCTTCACACCAGGAGCCACTCCCGTGTACCCATCAGCATTGTGTGCCTGGGCCGCTATAATACCTGCAACACCGGTACCATGACCATATTGGTCATTAGGATTCGCATCTTTGTCCACAAAATCATACCCGGTGACCATGGAAGCAGCCAGATCTGGATGACTCGTGTCCACACCGCTATCTAATATGGCTACTGTTACTTGTCCTAGCTTTTGCGGATCAGTAAACTCCGCCGCGTAAGTCAACTGCGTAACGGTTTTCCCCCAGTTCCTCATATATATCTTATCACTCTGGTTGTTGTAAACGGCTTTGACGACCGATTGGGCTGGCACAAGCTTAGAGGCGTAAACTCGGTATACAGGCTCGACAAGCTCGACATTCGGATCGGCCTTAAGCTCTCTGATCTTATCTGCTAGACTCGTGGATGCGGAAAATGATATTTTCTGAATGACAGGTGTAACAGATTGTGCGCTTATCCCTTTGCTACTAACACGAGCACTCTTGTATTTGACCAGAACCTCTCCAGGAACAATTTCGTCAGAGGAAGCAGTTGCTTCAGATGAAGCGCTCTTCGTTTCTGAATACTGTCCATTGCTGTCCGCTAATGCGGTAGGAACATCAATTAATGATGGGAATCCAGATAAAATAACGATTAAAGCAAGTATACATACAAACCATTTTCTCACAGTAGTCCCCCTAGTAAAATGCAGATTCTCTATCCATCAGCATATACTAGAATTGCTAGACTGTCATCCATTTTTACCATATAATGCATTCTCGAAATATTCTGCATAAAAAAGAAGAGCTCCTATGAGCCCCTCTCCTTTACAAAGCTATTCCATTCCATCCTTACTCCTTCAACGACCCTACCATAGCACCTTTTACGAAATATTTTTGCAGGAACGGATATATAATCAGGATTGGCAATGTGGCGAACAACGTAATGCCTGCCTTCAGCATCTCTGGTGTCAGCACCAGGGACAGCTCCGTTGTACTCGCCATCTGATTCGCCTGATCCTCCATAATCAGATTGCGCAGCAGCACCTGCAGTGGCATAAGATCCTTATCTCTGATATAGATGAGCGCGGTGAAATAAGAATTCCATTGCCCCACGGAGTGGAACAAGGCAATTGTGGCGATAACCGGTGCGGACAATGGAATCGCTATTCTTGCAAAAATGCCCAACTCAGAACAACCATCGATCTTGGCCGCCTCGAACATCTCCGTTGAAATTCCCTGGAAAAATGTTTTCATAATGATCACGTTAAACGCACCCAAAGCCCCTGGAATCATCAACACCCACAAAGTATTGTCCATATTGAGAGCTCGAATCAACAAATAGTTCGGAATTAGCGGCGCTGAGAATATAAAGGTTAATATAATTCCACGAAGCACCCAGCGGCGCCCTTTCATCTTAGGACGTGATAAGGAATAGGAGATCGTAGCGGTAAAAGCCAGCGCAATCAGCGTGCCAACCACCGTAATAATGATGCTTACACCCATTGCATTCCAAATGTTGCCCATGCCGAATATTGTCTTGTATACGTCGACATTAAAGCCTTTGGGCCAGAACGTGACCAGCTTTGCCCCTGCGTATTTGGGTGAACTGAGCGAGACCGCCAGCAGATGCACGATTGGAGCAATCATACTTAAACATAAAAGGATGAAGAAAATCCCATTGACAACAGGGAATAACTGTAATTTCTTCGATCTTAGCACTGGGGCTCCCCTCCTCTTGATGATTGGAATTGACTAATAAATGCTTTCCCCTGTTGTTTTGCGGCTTAATGCATTTAATCCGACTACCAGAATAAGTCCGACCAAAGATTTGAACATCCCGATTGCTGTTGTCAAACTGAACTGCGAACTGAGCAGCCCGACCCGATAAACGTAGGTATCGATCACTTCACCTACATCACGCACGAGCGGATTCAGCATAATAAGCACTTGCTCCACATTACTATCCAGAACATGACCTACACGCAGCAGGAATAACACTACAATCGCAGGCATGAGAGAAGGCAGTGTAATGTACCACATTTGACGGAACCGACCCGCTCCATCCACCATAGCCGCTTCGTACAAACTAGGGTTAATCCCTGATAAGGCGGCCAAATATATGATCATTCCCCAACCCATTTCCTTCCAAATACCCATACTAACAATCATGCTTCGGAAGTATTCCGGTTGTGTGAGATAATCGATCTTTGAAGAGCTGAACCACCCGAGAATCATATTCAGAAAACCGTCCGTAGACAATATATTGATAAAAATACTGCCAACAATTACCCAAGACAAAAAATGCGGCAAATAAAGCAGTGTCTGTACCCAGCGCTTGAACCAGTCACGGCCAATCTCATTCAGGAGCAAGGCTAGAATAAGCGGTGCAGGAAACCCGAATACAAGCGAGTATAGGCTGAGGAGCAGCGTGTTCGTCAAGATGTTATAAAATTCTGCGTAAGTAAACATGTTCGCGAAATGCTTGAATCCGACCCATGGACTGCCGGTAAACCCGGAGAAAATATTGAAATCTTGAAAAGCAATTACATTCCCAACCATAGGAACATAGCGGAACAAGACAAAATGAATCACACCGGGTAGTGCTATCAACCACAATAGCAGGACATCGTTTGACTTAATCTTTTCCAGCATGATTGATCCCCCCATCTTTTGTTAGGCCTTTCGTAAAAATCGTTACAGCCTCCGCCTGATCATCTAATACCAAGCGAAGGCTGTAAGCAATCATGCTCAGTCAGGTCTCTTACTTCTTATGGAACGTGTTGTACCAAGTCGTTGCTTCCTTAATTACTTCATCTCCGCCACGGCGTTTCCATTCCGTAACGAACTTATCAAACGAAGCGTCTACCTCTTCTTTACCGGTAATGACTTTAGCGAACATATCCAGGAACAAGGTTCCAGCGTTCGTTCCAGGAACGAGCTCTGGACGAGTCTTCAGAGCTTCCAGTGTAGGCATATGAAGGGCATCATTCTTGATTACATTGTTGTCCGCTACCTTCACTCCTGCTTTAAGGGCTTCAGAGTTAGGGGCAACCTCAAGCACTCTTGGCATCATTCGACCATCTCCACGAGGATTGATGGACAGCTGATAGAATACTGATGCATCGTTGTCCTTGTTGGCCGGAGCTTGCATATCCCATTTGGCTTTGCCGTTCTCAATCGTGTAGTTGTTGTCCTTGATTCCCATTGCGAAGAAATCATCAGCTTCATCGGACCAGGCCCAGTTCAGGAACTTGATGGCCGCTTCTGCATTTTTGCTCTTGGCAGGCATAACCCATACGTGCCCAATTTGATCACCTTGAGGCCAAATCCCTTTTCCCTTGCCTCCTGATGCTGATTCAATCAAGGACACCTTGGCGTTTTTCTCATTCGCATAAAACTCGGGGTTGCCCCAGTTTGTATTGTAGTTCGTTACATCATGTGTCCACATTCCACCCTTGCCTTGCTTGATCCCTGCTTCCCAATCCGCAGCTTTGTTCGTGAACAGATTAGGGTTGATATAACCTTTGTCATAAAGGCTCTTCCAGAATTTCA
Source organism: Paenibacillus sp. (assembly GCA_029239545.1). Classification (GTDB taxonomy): domain Bacteria; phylum Bacillota; class Bacilli; order Paenibacillales; family NBRC-103111; genus Paenibacillus_AA. The sequence continues at coordinate 3,856 of JARBUQ010000073.1, read as the reverse complement.
AAGCATCCTTCATCTCCGGCTGGATCATACCAGGCTCAAGCTTGCCATTCTTCATGTACCAAGTGTTTGGCTCTGCTCCGAATTCACTGAAGAACAAGTTGGAGTAGACCAGGTTCTCACGAACGTAGAAACCATATTCATCGTTCGGGTCTCCATTTCCGTTCATGTCTTCCTTCTTGACAGCTTCAAAATACTTCAGGAAATCATCGATGGATTTGGGCTGCTGCATCCCAAGCTTGTCTAACCAGTCCTGACGAATGTAGACGACTCTTGTTGCAGGCAGGGCAGCCAGAGCCGGGACTCCGAATATTTTGCCATCCTTGCTCACCTTCGGACTGTTCCAAGCCTCTGCGGGAATTTTTTTCTTAAGGTTCTGACCATACTTCTCAATAAGTGGTGTCAAATCCTCGAATACCCCTTGATCGACAGCACCTGGATGCATCGTAGAATTAATACTGTCCGTCCGAACAATATCGGGCAAATCCGCGGATGCGAAACGTACGGTTAATTGCTGCGTGAAGTCATTACCATGTCCCAGGAACTCAAACTTTACATTCGTACCGGATTGTTTGGACAGTTCTGCAATATACTTGTCGTCGTTTTTAGCCTGCATCGCATACTTCGCGTTAGCATGAGACAGGAGGATACTTAAGTTTTTGGGTGCTTCCGTTCCGGGATTTGCTGCTCCGCCCTCTTCTTTACTGCCGCAGCCGGCCAGTACGCTTCCAGCCAACAGAGTAACTGCAAAAACCGTTGTAATCATTTTGAATGACCTGTTCATCGACACACTCTCCTCTTTATTGGTTGTCGGGTGTAACCCCCGTCTCCTATTCTGATACCGCTTTCTTTTGCAGGCAATTGTCATTTCGTTGAATCGGCATAGAGATATAAAGATAAAGAATATGTTATGAAATGATAATAAACTAAAGCTTGAATATGCAAGTCAATCCTGCATCCAGCCTGGCTTCCGTGCTTATACCTGTGAGTTTATCACGAAGAGTGAAATGAACCTCTTGATCGGATTCGTTGCTTACTGTTATGTGATTGTCAGTTACAATTAGGGTTAATGAATGGTTTTCCTTGGACAAAACCGAAACGGCTTGCTGGTTAAGCTCGACACTGTATAGACTGCGCTTGTAATAGGCGTCACCTGGTGCTGCCGTGCCATATCGCGTAAGCGTAGTGTTCGTGATGATCTGTCTGCCCTCGAACAGCTGAATCGGATGATCGGGCAAATAATATTTGCTGGCTGAGAAAGCTGATGTATGATTCCCATTATAAATAACGGTAAGGAAATCCTCTGATTCCAGAACTATACACTTCTCTATGTTGACCGATAGCAAGCTGGTTGATGCAGCCGTTGCTGCTGTTGCTTCAACTGAATAGTTAGGCAGTGACAGCACCACAAAAGCAGGAAGCTGCTCGCCCTTGACACAATGAAGCTCTTGTCTCAAGTTCAGCGTCAGGACATCCTCAACCCCTTTCCATTTGGGGTATTCGTGCTGGTTCAAGTATGCCATGCCCTGCGAGCCAAACGTTACATACCCGATCTCCTCATTCACATTCACGTAGGAGGCAGCCTCGAATGCATGATACCCATTCGGCTCTTTGCCATAAAAGCCTTTATATTGTTGTGAATGTTGGGGAGTATGAATCGTTTTGGTGCCAGAAGCCAGCTTCGGAAGCTCGGTATACCGTTCGTTACGAATACCGATGACACCGGTCGCCAACCGGGTAATCTCACAATTCCGGTTAATCTCGATTTGCTCGGCGTAAACACTGCTTCCGTTCGGAAGTGAAACAAAGCCAATCTGTTGATTCATCTGTCGGTTAGCTCCACGATGAATAGATGCCGTAACCCCGAAGCCATCCTCATACAAATGAACTCTCTCTTCGGCTGCTTGCAGGATAACAGATTCATTAAAGGCCGCACTTGGCAATTCTCCAGCAAAACTCACTTCTCCCGTATAACTTGTATACAAGGGCGTTATGCTCCACATAGCTTGCTCTGGAAGAGTCAAAGCCATAACATGGCTGCGCCAGCTGAAGGAAGAGAATGTAATGTTCGTGCGATGAGTGACAATAGATCCATATGGGTAATAGCTAACACCGTTCATCTCAGACTGGAACACGGCTGAATCGGTCGGGGCAGCGCCGGAACCGCCGAATAAGTGAAGCAAATAAGCCATAACGACACTGTGAGCGGATGCAAATTCCATATCAACTGCCGTCTGGAAGCTGGCCGCGACCACTATGCATTCCTCACCGTTCTCTTCAAGCATGCAGCCGCGCGAATTACTTGCTTGTATGCGCTCTATATAATCCAGTGCCCGCCGCTCAAGAAGCGCCGCATCGCTATCCTGATGCTGTACATTCATAAGCGCATGTGCCATCAAAGCTTCATGCTGCCTGTTATACCACCAATCCTGCCCCTGAACCGGAACAGGATAACCATCCAGCAAACTCCATTTCTTAATGGTCTCTGCATACATTTGCTCATTGTTCAATAGGAAGGCCTCAGCAATCGAATCACCCGACAACACGTTGAAAGTTGAATACATGCCACGAAGCGAAATTCCAGCCATCATATAGGAGGGGTGAACAAAAGCATGATTCTCGGAGGTGAAGTCAGGATGAAAGGTAACGGTTGACACTTGCGGTCTGCGCAGGGTCGCATCCTGCACCGTAGACACCGAGTTGATCGCCCACCGCTCGGCTGCTTCCTTCCACTTCCCGTTGCGCGGATGGTCCGGGAACAGAGCTACTGCTGCACCGATTCCTGCTGAAGTCCACGCGTTCTCCTCACATTGCGTATTGAAGTACACCCCATTGCGTGGAAGCTCGTCCGACCACCGGTCAGCATAATAAACCAACATGGCTTCAATCATGTTTCTTGTTTCCTGATCCAAATCCTCCCACAAGAACCATGCCGTATATCCAATTGCATTGATCGACGTTCCAGTCTGGCTTGCTTTGAAGAAATCATCGCCCCTCCCTCCCCATTTCTTGCTGCTGCAAAAAGGATTGCGCCCTTCTACACGCACACACTCTTCTGGTCCCGTATCATGGGTGAAGCATAAATATCTTAGCGACTTGATCGCTTTAGCTATCAATTGTTCTCGCGGTAGACCTGTGAGTGTCTCATCATATTGCCCCACCTTGCCAACGACGGCGTATACTATAGCTGTATATGCCGTCTCCAGCTCATACCAATAGGAACCTCCAAAAAAATATCCACAGTTGTCCCGACCAGGCCATTCCTTAAAGCTTTCATCTGCATAACGAATCCAGCGCTGCAGCACTTGTCCCATCCTTACCGTAAGCTCACTTTCCTGAATACGATCCATTAATAATCCCCTGATAGCAGACGGTGTCGATTCCGATTCTGAAAAGAATTGTGCACTCATTTAAGTCATCCCCTTAATCCGAAGTGTGAATACGTTTCACGGTCTATTATGCTCTCTGTTGTCTGTTGATTTCAACACTCATTTCTTTGGGCCCGAAAGCACATATAATGATAAAGATAAATAATAAACTAAGGAAAAGCTCTGGAGCAGATTACACTCCAGAGGTCCTTGGTGTTGGATATTAGTTAGGCGGTGGGAGGGCAGGCAGGTGGGCCAATGTTGTCAGGAACCTGACAACATTGGCCTGCTCCCCCACCCATATTCACTTTACCTAACTAAAGCAGTTGTCGAAATTTTATACACAGAGCGGCTAAATCAGCCGGTTTTAAGGTTCAGATGTATACTTTTTCGACATCTGAACCTCCTTTTGAAGTAGATTGAGGCTTTTTTAGGCTCACTACCCCTGTTTTCGCCTCGCAGATGTACAAATTTTCGACATCTGCCCCCAC
>JARBUQ010000072.1 GCA_029239545.1 Paenibacillus sp. | reverse complement strand
AGGAGAAACAGGGTATGCAGACACAAAAAAGGCTTTTTCGTTCTGGCACGATGATCGTCCTTCTCTTGTTCCTGTTTTCGATTAGTGGAACTCTATCGACGATCAAGCAGGACAATCCGCAGAGCGGCAGTCCTGTGCTCGCTGCTGACACGCCTGAATCCATTCCTCCTACGCCGACAGTCGAACCGCCCAAGTTCAATCGAGTCGTGATCGATCCGGGCCATGGGGGCAAAGATCCCGGGGCTAATGGCGCAAGCGGGAAGGAAGAGAAGGACTATACATTGTCTCTCGCACGGCAGATCTGTGAACTGCTGCGGCAGGAGCCCTTGTACGTATGCGAGATGACGCGTACGGATGATTCCTTCATCGGCTTGGAGGATCGGGCGAAGTTTGCTAACGAATTGAAGGCCGACGCCTTGATATCGATACATGGAAATACCTTTATTGAAGATCAGAGGGTAGCTGGCACCGAAACGTATTATTATTCGGAAGATAGCATTCAGTTAGCACAGCTCGTTCATGATCATCTGGTGAGTGCTATGGGATTTCGTGATCGGAACTTGCGTAAGTTGCATTGGAAGGTTTTGACTTTCAGCGAAATGCCTGCAGTGTTGGCGGAAGTTGGTTTTCTCACCAATAAGAATGAGGAAGCTGCCATGTTGAGTCAAAAAGGACAAGCAGATGCAGCCAAGGCAATTGCAGATGCCATCAAGCAATATTTTACCAATAAGAAGAATAAACAAGCTGTCAGCTTGGAAGAAGGAGAACCTGCTCACGGGCATTGATCACATTTGAGAAGGAAATCTGATGCCTTGGGTATGGAAGGAATTCGACGATTTCCAGGTTGACAGGTTTCTTGACAGCTTAATGCGGCCTGTGCCAAAATATTTGTAAATCCAGTGTATGAATAAATACCGGGCATAACCTGTTAGTTAAACTTAAAGGGAAAAGAAGGTCTTACCTTGATTAAAACAGCCAGCCAACAAAAAATGAAGCAGATCAACGCGAGGTCTGTTTTTCAATTAATTCAAACCTATAAACAAATTCCCCGCGTACAGCTGGCCAAGCTTACCAAGTTAAGCCGCACAACCATATCCATGATTGTTGAAGAAATGATGGAGAAGGGCTTGGTTGTGGAAAGATCCATTATGGAGAGCACTAATGTCGGAAGACCTGCGATTAAGCTGGAGGTTAACGATTCCCTTATGTGTATCATTGGCGTTGAGTTATCTCATCATGGTGTGTCGGGTACGGTGCTTAATTTGAAGAATGAGCCTGTCCTGACTGTTCGTGAAGATTTTCGAGGCACGAATCAAGATGAGGATGTACTCGGCGGAATCATTCGCATCGTGCGTCAATTAATAGAAGCAACGGAGCAACAATTCAAGAAGCTGTTAGCGATTTGTGTGTCTGCTCCTGCCATTCTGGACCGCGACAAGAAATCCATCATCTACTCTACTTTGTTCAAGCTGGAGAATACGGATCTGCACAGCCAACTGAAGCGTGAATTCGATGTTCCCATTTATATTGAGAACGAAACCTTGTTATCTGCGCTGGCAGAAAGAGAGCATAATCCGAACAAATCCAGCCCGTTCATATACGTCTCGATTAACGAGGGATTGGGAGTAAGCGTCATTATTGATGACTGGACCCTGGAAGGGGCGAATAAATCGCTTCTGGAGATCGGTCATATGTCGCTTGATATCAATGGGGAGTTATGCGCTTGCGGGAACCGAGGCTGCTTTGAGCTGTCTGTATCGATATTGGGGTTGGTACGCTTGGTAAAAACCCACTTGCCAGACTACAAGGATTCGTTGATTCATGGTTTGGTTCTAGATAATTCAGATCGAATAGATGAGACTGTTATTCTGGAGGCTGCCAAAGCAAGTGATCCGCTTGCGTTATTCGTGGTTGAGCAGATGGGTGCCAACTTGGGCAAAGGCCTCGTGAATTTGATCCATATCTTTAATCCGGCGACGATCGTGATCGGAGGCAGGCTCTCTGTGCTGGGTGATGAACTGTTGGTGCAAGTGCGGAATCAAGTGAGCAGCAGGGCGCTCAAGTCATTTTCGCAGCAGTGTGAAATTGTATTGTCCGCGACACGAGGAAACGTAAGCTCAACAGGGGCATCGATCTATGCACTCAACAAGGTTCTGGATACGCTGATTCAGTAGAGATGTTAACAAGATGCTGTCTGGGAAACCAAACAAGTGGAATGAGAAGTTTAAATGGCCTTTGGGAGTGTGGCGCTCAAGGGTCTTTTTGGTATCCAATAATTCCATAGTCAGGCCTCACAAGCAATCAAATTACATTGACAATCTGCTCAATTCTGGGATATTATCAGGTGAGAATTTAGAAAATCCAGTGGACTAACTAATTATTTCTTGCGATTAATCTAGGATTTGTTGCGAGGACAGGGGATGAATGATGGTTCTAAAAACATCGGAAGAGCTGTACCAAATGGCTGTTGAGGTTATCACAGCGTGCGGGGCGACACCTGAAGAGGCGGCCTTCGTCGCAGATGAATTGGTCGAAACAAGTCTGATGGGAATTGATTCGCACGGAGTAATCAGAATTCCTCAATACGTGAATCAAGTGTTGAACGGATCGATCCGCCCCGGCGCTGCATTAACGATCATTCGTGAAACCTCGAGCACGGCAGTTGTCGACTGCGGCCTTAATTTTGGCGCGGTAAGCGCTAACAAGATGGTGGACATCCTGCTGCAGAAAGCCGAACAATCGAATATCGCTTGTGTCGTCAGCAGACGATCCCATCATGTCGGACGGCTTGGAGCCTATGCGCAAAAAATTGCCGGGCATCAGATGGTAGCATTGGCAGCAGTTAATGGCGCCAAAAGCGAGCACTGCGTAGCCCCATGGGGCGGCCGCGAAGGAAGGCTTTGTACGAACCCGTTCGCGTATGCGGTCCCCACGAGCAAAGATCCTCTTGTCTTCGATATGTCCACTTCGATGATAGCGGAAGGCAGGCTGCGCATTTACAAAAATCAGGGAGAGTCGGTACCGCTAGGAAGAATTCAGGACGCTGAGGGGAATCCGAGTACGAACCCCATGGATTTCTACGGTCCTCCTGCGGGAACTTTGCTTCCTTTTGGAGCTGAATTCGGTTATAAAGGTTTCGGATTAGGGCTGCTGGTTGAGATATTGGGCGGGGTTCTTGCCGGAGTGAGTTTATCCGATGATGCTGATTATGTGAATGGGTTATGCCTCATCGCGATTAATCCGGACGCCTTCTACGGGAAAGAAAGCTTCGTGAAAGAAATGGATCAATTAAGTGAGTACATGACCTCCTGTCCGACAGCTCCGGGATTCGATCAAATTACACTGCCGGGTGCTCTGGACTTCCAGAGGAAGGAACAAAGACTTCGGTCGGGAGTCCCCATTGATGAAGTCACGTGGGAGACGATTGTCCAGGCGGCGAAGAAGGTAGGGTGCTCGTTATAAAGAAGATCAAATCAACTCAAATGAGGGAAACGGTATGAAGCTGGGATGGGGAATAATTGGGGCAGCAGGAATAGCAGATAGACGAACGATCCCGGGGTTATTGAAGGCAGCAAATGCGCAGCTGGTTGCAGTCATGAGTCCGACGATGGGGAAGGCTGAAGCGATACGGGCCAAGTACAATGCGGCAAGAGCTTTCTCCAACATCGAAGATTTGCTGGCGGACCCAGAGGTCCAGGCCGTATACATTGCTTCGCCAGTGAAATTTCACAAGGAGCAAGCCATTCAAGCGGCGTTAGCGGGCAAGCATATACTAATCGAGAAACCAGTGGCACTTACGGCTGCTGATGCTGAAGAGATTGCCGTCGTCTGCAAGGAGCAAGGGGTGCAGCTCGGTGTAGGGTATATGATGAGATACCATACTCACCACCGCACGATGAAGCAGCTTGTGGAGCAGGGAACTATCGGGCGGATTGTCTCATGTCGTGCGCAGCTTACATGCTGGCTGCCGCCGGAAAGCAACAATTGGCGGCTGACCTGGGCTGAGTCCGGTGGTGGAGCCTTAATGGATATGGGCGTCCACTGCATAGATTTGCTGCAGTACATAACGGGTTGCAGGGTCAAGCGTGTGTCTGCATTTACTGGCAATCTGACCTTCGACTACGAGGTGGAAGATTCAGCTTCCGTCATCCTGCAGCTCGATGGGAACATATTCGGTTATGTGGATTCGAACTACAACATTCCGGGAAGCACGGCCAAGTGCAAGCTCGAGTTCTATGGCACGAAGGGCAGCATGGTGGCAAAGGGAACGATCGGTCAATTGGAAACGGGGGTGCTGGAAGTCTCTTGGTTGACAGATGAGGGAGGCATATCTGATGCCGCCGCGGGTAGCGGTCCGTCTGAGGATATGCCCCAACTGCTGCAGCCACCGGGCGATTTATACACCAGACAAATAGAGTCGTTCAGCCATTCTGTCCTGTCTGGGAGTCCGATTGAAATCGAAATTGAGGAAGCGATCTATGTGCAAAAGATTGCCGAGGCTGCCTATGCATCCTCTTCTTCGGGTATGTCCGTTACATTGAATTCATAGGAAATGAGGGATAAGAGATGATGAATCCAACAGATCCAACTAATCCAATCGGGATTTCAGAAAAGTTAAGACAACGCTCCAAAGTATTCGGTACTACCATCACACATTTCAGCTGGACCGGAGTCATCCCATTGCTTAAGAAGCGCAGCATAGATTTTGTCATTATTGAAATGGAGCATAATTTCTTTGATTGGCGGGATATGGAAGGGTTATTGCGAATGAGTAATATGGTTGGATTAACCGCTTTTGTCCGTATTACGGAGCTTGCTTACCATCAAGTATCCAAGGTGCTGGATCTTGGAGCGAGCGGCATTATTATTCCCCGCATCGAATCAGTGGCAGAGCTGGAGCTTGCTGTCGACATGATGAGGCTTCCGCCGAAGGGGAGGAAGGGAGTAGGGGGATACGATTTCTCGAATGATGACCTTCTGCACAAATTGGCAAACTACAACACGGAAAAGATGATTATCATTCAAATGGAGAATCCAACTGCCATAACCAACCTTGGAGCGATGCTTGCGATGAAGGAAGTGGCTGGAGTCATTGTGGGACCTTATGATTTGTCGGTAAGCATGGGTATTCCAGGACAATTCCAGAATCCGCAGTTCATTCAAGCCGTGAATGAGGTCGTGCAAATATGCGATCAGCATCAAGTTTCATGCGGCATGTTCATGGGTGGCTCCGAAGATATGCAATACTGGCGCGAACGCGGAATGAACATTATATGGTCGGGAAGCGACATAGATTTCTATCTGAAAGGGTACCATGCCCTATGCGATATAGTCGAACGAATCGATTAACGAATTGATTCATGATACTATAGGGATATGAACCAGGTTTGGGGGAAATGGGATGAAAAAATACGATGTTCTGGCAATTGGCGAGTTGAATGTTGACCTGCTGATCAGCGGGCTGAACAGCATGCCGATTGTGGGGAGAGAGATTATTGCCGAGGACAGCTCCATAGTATTGGGAAGCTCTACTGCGATAACGGCGAGCTGGCTGGCCAAGCTGGGCTTGAAGGTAGGCATCATAGGAAAGGTAGGCAAAGACGCTTTCGCAGATGTTGTTATGGAGGGACTCAAGGCTAATCATATTGATACGGAGCATGTCATTGTGGATGAGAGCATCAGGACGGGGTTAACCATTTCCCTGAGCACAGCCAAGGACAGAGCGTTGGTTACGCATATGGGTTCGATTGAAGAACTCACGGTAGAAAACATTGATTTCTCTTTGCTGGACCAGACGAAGCATATTCATGTGGGGTCTTATTTTCTGCAGCATCGTCTGAGAGCAGGACTTCCTCTACTATTCGCAGAGGCACATAAGCGCGGAGTGACCACATCATTGGATGTGGGCTGGGATGATACGGACAATTGGGATTACGGAATTGCTGATGTGCTTCAGGCAACGGATATTTTCCTGCCGAATGAGTCGGAGGCAACAAGAATTGCCGGAAAAGAGGATGTTCAGGAAGCATTAATGGAGCTTGCAAAACACGCCAAGCAGGTTGTAATCAAATGTGGGGCCGAGGGTGCTTCGGGCGTGCTTGGAGAGAAATACGTGCAGCTGGCGGGCTTCAAAGTGATACCCGTAGATACTACTGGAGCGGGAGATTCCTTTAACGCAGGTTTTATATATGGGTTTCTGAACGGCCATGGGCTGGAGAAGTCGATCCTGTATGGAAATGCTTGCGGCTCGATCAATGTGACGCATATTGGCGGTGCTACTGCCCAGGTTGGACTGGCGGATGTTGATCGTTTGCTGGAATCGAGGCAGGCACAGAACTGAAATTCGTTAGAACTTCCTGATTGCTCTTTTTGGGGCGGATAAGGCTTGTCGGATTCGTTAGCAGGATTTGGCAGGATATCAAACCTAACAACATTGGGGGAGCGTGCTGGTTCTGCGAAAGTAAACAAATAGCAAAGAAAAGTAAACAAATATAGAGTCAAATCAGCGAAAAGCACGGAGTAGGAAGTCAAACCAAACTAATAATAAAGGTGGCTTTCGGATTAGTTTGGTTTGACTTATTAAACACAACTGCAGAGGCTGGTACGAGATTCGGCAGGCGCTGCCCTTTTATAATTTGGCCATGACGGTTCTTGCGTATTCTGAGGGGGACATATCGGTAACCGACTTGAACTGTCGGGAGAAATTGTGGACGCTGCTATACTGCAGCCTTTCTGCTATTTCGGTGAAATTGTAGAGCTGCTCCCGAATCATCTGTTTCGCCTGTTCAATCTTCAAATTGCGATAATATTTCATCAGGGGTTGCCCCGTGCGATCTTTGAAAATCTTCAGAGCGTGGCTCTTGCTCAGATTGAACGTCTTATATATATGCTCCAACTGGATATGATCGTACAAATGCTGCTCCATGAACAGGCACATCCGGCGCACAAGGTCGACCTCGCTGCGAGTTTTGGCAGCACCCGATATTCGTTGCTCTATATGGTTTGGATCACCGGAATGAAGCAGTTCAATAAGCAGCAGCTCGAGATGCAGCTTAATGAGCTGCTCTGTGCCGCTTGCGACAGCTTTTCGCCTCTTCAACGTATGATTCCTCGGATCGTCGAAGGGAGGCAGGAAGGCGGCGAAGCCAAACTTCAGAAGCTGAGCCAAATGATTCTGCTGGCGCTCGCTCAGATGGAACAATTTATCCTTGAAGAAGCTCATCGCAGCAGACCGGCATACAAAGGAGATTACGATTGCGTTCGGCGCTATTTTTTTATTCGCCCAGACGCTGTGGAACTCATTAGGCTTGTGAAACAGAATATCCCCCTGCTTCAACCGATAACCTTCCGTATCCGCGAATACCTCTAGCTCCCCTTTGTCGACATATAGAAACTCCCAGAAATCATGCTTTTCCCCTTCGAAAATATAGTCCTTGGAAAACTCAAAATAATGTAGGGAGACAAGCTCTTTTACACATAAATGCTCCTGCAGTCGGGTCCTGATGAAAGGGTCCTTCGTAACCATGCGATCCGCCTCCGATCTTCTAGAACCATTATAGCTTATCCCTATCAGGGACGGGGGAAAATGCGAATTAATGAAACATACAAAAGCCTTTTTGATAAAGCCTGCCAACGGGTAAGCGGGATACAATGAACTCACTGTGTAGAAGAGAGGTTAGGTGAGCGCATGAAGAAGGGAATTAATTACTGGTCATTTGCGGCCGGCCGATCCGTCAATGAATGTATGAAGCTGGCGAAGCAGGCCGGATTCGAGGGCATTGAGCTGGCTCTTGGCGAAGAAGGTGAGCTAAGGCTCGACAGCAGCGAGAATGAGATTCGTGCGATTAGACGAGCGGCGGATGATTGCGGGATTGAATTAACGAGCCTGGCGAGCGGGCTGTACTGGTCTTATTCGTTTACGTCCGCCAATCAGGACAATAGAAGGAAAGCAGCGGAGATCGCCTCTAAGCAGTTAGAGATCGCTTCATGGCTCGGAGTGGATACCGTATTGATTATTCCGGGTGCGGTCGGGGTGGATTTTATCCCGGGCTCTGAGGTCGTGCCTTACGATCAAGCTTATGATCTCGCCTTAGAGGGCATTGGGCAATTAGTAGGTACAGCTGAGCGGTACGGTGTCCATATCGGGCTTGAGAATGTGTGGAACAAATTCCTGCTGTCACCGCTTGAATTCAGAAGCTTCATCGATGCAATTGGCAGTGATTATGTTGGCGCTTATTTCGATGTGGGGAATGTGGTTGCAACCGGCTACCCTGAGCATTGGATACCTATTCTAGGTCGCAGAATCCGCAAAGTGCATTTCAAAGATTACAGACGACAAGCAGGAGGACTTCATGGCTTTGTTGATCTATTAGCGGGAGATGTGGATTATCCGTTGGTTGTTCAGCAGTTGAAGGCTGCAGGATACGCGGGTTATGTTATCGCCGAGATGATTCCGCCTTACACGCATCACTCCGACCAGATTATATTCAATACTTCAAGAGCGATGGATGTTATACTCGGTACCGATTCTAAGGAGGCGCTAGATTAGGATGATTAAGATCGGGATTGCTGGAACAGGTTTTATGGGAAATATGCATGCAGAATGTTATAAAGCGCTGGCCGGGACGGCTGATTTCCAGGTAACCGCGATAGCTGATGTCGATTCGGAGAGAGCTGCCAAGCTGGCAGAGCAATTCGGGGCTCAGACGTACTCATCCGTTGAGGAGATGCTGGAGCATGGAGATATCAATACCGTAGATATTTGCCTGCCTACCTTTCTCCATACGGATGCGGCTTTGAAAGCAATGGACAAGGGGTATAACGTTTTTATTGAGAAACCTGTTTGTCTGAATATGGAGGAAGCCGCCCAACTGCTGAGCAAGCAGCAGCAGACGAACACTCGCGTGATGGTAGGGCAGTGTATTCGATTCTGGCCGGAATATAAACGACTAAGAGAGCTTATCGACAATCGCACATACGGAAGCGTGATATCCGGTGTATTTCGCCGAATCAGCCCACGACCGGAATGGGCTTGGCAGGAATGGCTGCATGATCCGTCCAGAAGCGGCTCCGCGGCCTTGGATTTGCATATACACGATGTTGACTTCGTCAGATCTGTATTAGGCAATCCGGATCGTATTCAAACTGAGATTGTCCGCAGGCAAGAAGCCAATGTGCATATTCATAGCTTGTACAGATATGGGGATGTTGTCATTTCGTTGGAAGGGGGCTGGGATTATCCTTCGGGCTTTCCATTCGAGATGGCCTATACGGTACAACTGGAGCAAGCTACAGCTGTGTTCAGCTCGAAGGCAACCCCTTCGCTTACCATTTATGAGGCTGGCGGCCGGGTAATCGAAGAGAGCTTCGATTCTGGTGCAGACACAGCGGATGAGAAAAGAACAGGAAATATATCCAGTCTCGGCGGTTATTATAACGAGCTGAATTATTTTCTCCAGGCAATCCAGCATAACCGTGCCATAGAAGAAGCTACCCTGCAGGATGGCTGCGATTCCGTTGAGCTGCTCTATCGGGCTTTGAAGGCAACTTAGGGAAAATGGCTCTTAGTATAGCAATGAAAAGATTTAGATCAAGTAAAAGCCTCGGCATTTTGGGTATTGTATCCCTAGTGTCGAGGCTTTTTTTGGATGACCAGATGTCGCCTGTTCCCTTGATCATCAGCAAGAATACTTCTCCCCACTAAACCAAATTACTGGGAATTCGAACCAAACGTTCAATTACAGAGTCCACTGTTTCCAAGCCAGCCCAGAACAAACCCATTTCAAAATCCATTTCATTAATAAAGCTCATACTCGGGAACACTTCATGAATAAAGTAACAGTTCTCAAGTCTAGAATCAGCAATATTAATTGAGCTTAGATAAGGTTTATCCCATATTTTTTCATTGACGGTTTTTAGGACGGATAGGAATTGGGTTGCTCTGCTTACCTTTTCTTGAACATCGCTGCGTACAGCAATTTTGCAGAAAGCCACTGCCAGTTCATGGTCCGGACAAGAGTCAGGAATCATAATTGCATTAGCAACTAGTAGAGTAGATTGACCAATTCCGAACACCAAAGGAGCGATTTCTGGCTCGAAAGGCAATACTTCATCCTTCCAGGCACCAAGTTCCATCATGGTCGTAAGCATCATGGCGGCATTCTGAGTAACGAATGGTTCGATGTTTCGACTATTTCTGTTTCTAATGTGCAGAATTGCAATTCTCTTCCTGTAAATCAAATCATGTACAAATGACAATGCACTGCGAAGTTCTTCTACATGATCCGATAGTTTGTTAAAGGTAACCATGTGCTGCATGGCGATAACCGGCCAACGTGTATATGTCGGAGATAAGGAAAGACCGAATTGATCAATAATTCCATCCCCATTCGTATCCATTGTTAATTTCTCAGCTGTTTCCATCATTGCAGCCAGGCTCCAATTTGAGTGCGGAGTTGGAATGCCATGTCTATGAAACATTTCAGGATTATAAGCAAGAAAGACGGGTGAAAAAGTAATAGGCAACGCTTTGAGTGCTGATTTGTCTCTAAAATTTCTTAATAGCTTCGGATAAAACAATTTCTTAGTGTATTCAATTCGGTCATTCAAATCAGTGAAGCCGGCATGATCTTGCAGCTCTCTGTATTGTCGGTCTGTAACAAAGATGAGATCTGGCGGCAATCCATTGACTTGTAGCGAATGTATCGATTCCCAGAAGTTATTTGCCGAAGTGTGGATTAATTTGACTTCTGCATTTGGGAACTCGATTTCGAATGTTTCTATGATAAGCCCTAATGCAAAATCAACATAATTAGATGGCGAGGTCGTTACGATTCGCAGTATTTTTCGTTTGTTTTCATTCGAGGAATAATCGGTTGCAACCACGCTGCCAAGACCTGCCTTCTTCACAAGAAGACCTTCCTCTACGAGCTTGTTCAGGGACTTCCGAACCGATATTCGACTGAGTCCATAACGTTGACCCAAATCATTCTCCGACATGAGAAAATCCCCAGGCTTCAGAATTTTGGAGCTAATTTGCTCCCGAATGATATTGGCAAGTTTTAAATATAAAAAATCATTCTTTCTTTTCATGGGGAATCCTCACTTTGACTATTTCATTTAAATTCATACTAGTATTTCTATTGTAATGAAGAAAGGATTCAATTACAATGTTAATACAAGGATAGAACCAGAGTAATACATGTACTAGTTTTATTCTGTTTTTTGATAACTAAAGGGGGAGATTTATTCATTCTTTTTGGTATTACCAACCGAACAGTTCTAAGATTTATTGTGTTGCAAAATGGAAATAAGGGAGGGAACGACATGTTTATTAAAAAGAATTTGAGTATTGGTCTGATTATTACTATATTAGTTAGCCTTCTACCTATTATGGGGCATTCCCAACGAGCGCTTGCAGCCGAAACCTATGGAACCAACTTAATAAGTAATGGCGGCTTCGAGGAATGGAATGCGGGTGTTCCTGTCGGTTGGACTAAAGCACTGGCTGCAGCAGGCGCATTGACCCAGGAGTCGTTGCCCGAAAATGTTCAAGCAGATGCGAGCTCTGCCAGATTGTCTGCGCACGCTGAAACTGGCGATTCTGCAGGTCTGAGATATAGCGGCATTCCTGTTCAGGGCGGCAAGTCCTACCAAGTATCCTTTCATTACAAAAAACCGAACTCTCCTTCTACAGCTTATGTTTATTTCAAGCTTACCTATAGGAAGAGTGACAATACTGTTATTTCTCCAACAACAGTGGAAAAATTGCCTACGGCCGAAATGCCGAACTTTACTCTCTTCGAGAAAAATTTTGCAGCTCCGAATGAGGCTGTATCTGTCACTTATGAGTTCCTTATGCAAAAGGGTGCAGAAATAATTATTGATAATGCTTCTTATAAAGAAGTGCTTCCTATTCATG
>JARBUQ010000071.1 GCA_029239545.1 Paenibacillus sp. | reverse complement strand
GGTCTGATGGGGTGAATCGTTTGATGAACGAAGGGTTGTATCCTCAGCCCAAACCCGACAACTAACCTCGTAGGCCCTATTCACAAAAGGAGCGATGTACCTTGAAATCCAAATTCATGCCCAGAATGTTAGCAACGGTAGCGTTGGGAGCTTTTTGCGTTGGAGGCACCACTGTCTTCGCGGAAAATGTAATCAAGCTGATTCCAGACGAAATTTTGTCCATTGCTTCTTCTGACAATACCACCTTGCAGAGCAAACCAACCAATTGGGAGCCCATTGCTCCCATAGTACCGATCGTATTCGATTCTCAAGCAGGGTGGGATCTGCAGCGCCCGCAAGTGTTGCCAGAGCTGCCTGAACAAACGGCAATCGCAGTAACCGACGTTGTTACTGAAGCAGTCATCGCTGCCACAGAACCACAACCGACAGCTGCCATTACTCCTCCAAGCCCGGCAAGCACCGCCAAAGCGGCGATTGTAAACAAGGCCCAAACGAAAGCAGCAGCAAAGGCACCAGCAGCAACGCCAACACCTGCACCTTCGGCGAGCGCCAAGAAACAAGCTGCCCCAGCATCCGGGTCCACAGCAAATGCTCAAACCATGACCATTAAGGACGTTCAGGGTCAAACCCATTCCTATAAAAAAGTGATCAACGCAAAAGCCTCCGCTTATTCCAGCGCACCAGAAGAAAACGGCAATTACGGGGCTGTAGATTATTATGGAAATGCTCTAAAGCTGGGTACTATCGCTGTTGATCCATCGGTTATTCCGCTCGGTACAACTGTGTTGATTCAAGGTTACAGCTTCGATGGTTTACCACAAAGCCTTGTAGCCAAAGCATCCGATATCGGTGGAGCGATCAAAGGAAATCGCGTCGATATTTTCATTCCAGGCTCCAGCTCTTATGTCAGAGGGTTTGGCATCCAGAATGTAGAAATTTATGTGCTTAATTAGGACAAGCTTACTGCTGTTTTGAAATATTCAATAGCTGCGGGACGGTTACGAATTCGTAGCCGTCTGCTTTTAATTTACTGATCACAATCGATAGCGCGCCAACCGTTCCCGATAGATCCTGCTTATCTCCGCCCGCTGAATGCTGCAGCACAATAGCTCCGGACTTCACCGCAGTAAGGATATTCCTGGTCACCTGCTCCGCAGATATTCCTTTCCAATCCAAGGAATCCACATTCCAGTTCACAATGATCAGATGACTGTCTCCAGTCCATTTCAGCTGCTCCTCCGTTATTTCACCGTATGGCGGACGAATGAGCTTCGGACTGTAGCCTATTTGAGCATTCAGGATACGGGAAGTATCATTGATTTGCTGTTGGTATTGCGATAAGGATAATTTAGTGAAGAGCGGATGATTATAGGAGTGATTGCCAATCACATGACCCTCTTTGACAATGCGGTTCACCACAGAAGGATGAGTCTCTGCACGCCGGCCTACCAGGAAAAATGTAGCTTTAACATGAGCAGCCTTCAATACATCAAGCACCTGCGGAGTAAAATGATCATCAGGGCCATCATCGAACGTCAAGGCAATTCTCTTGCTCTTCGAGCTGCCCTGTACCTTGAAAATATCGGAATACTTGCTTCTTAATTCTGCTAAAGTAAGCTTCTTCTGCATCATCTCCTGCTGATGCTGAACCGGAATGGACGGTTTCTTCTTGGCTGCTACTGGTGCAACAGGAGTTTGTACAGGCGCAGGCGCAGGAGTTGGGGTTGGGGTTGGGGTGAATAACTGCAATTGGGCAGGGCTAGGCTGAGGAGTTTTCGGGATAACCGGAGTTGCCGTTGATTGTACTTCGTAAGCTGATTTGGGATCAGGCACAACCTCATCGGGGCTGTTGGATTCGGACGGTTTAGCCATGCAGCCTGTAAGAAGAATAATTGCCGCAGCTACACTCATAGCCGCACCCCAAGCCATACTCCGACTCCGTTTAAACAATCGATGTTTGATCATCTAATATCCCCCCCGTTTCCCTTAGTATGTCCATAAACCAAAAAACACCCCACATGTCTGTGGGGTGGGAGCAAATAAATTATTGGGAGAAGCAGTCTAACAGGAAACGAACTATTTCACCTGGCCGCTCTGGATCCCCATTATGACGCAATACGAACGGTATTCCCAGTTCCTCATACTTAAGCTTAAGCATATATCCATGCATAGGATGATGGATGACCTCACCAACCGGAGCATCAGCAGGGATACGAGGCAAATCCAATACATAGCTGTAAGACATATACACAGGCGGAGCTGCCGATGACATATAATTGATCGCTGACGCTTCCTCTGCCAGCTTCAGAGTATCTGGCTTGTACAAATCGTCAATCGTTGGGATTCCATAAAATAAAGCCAAATTCGGCTGAATATGCGGGCCCTCATATATCCCCTCATAAAATCTCTGGTCCTTCGATACTTGGGTCCCAAAACCGATGAAGGCAGACACTGCAGAGGAGAGCCGATCAACGGGATCGGGACTATCCAACTTGGCACAATTCCCCTTAAGTGCGTTCCACAGGGCAATATGTCCACCAGCCGACGAGCCTGATGAAGCAATTCTTTCAGGATCGATTGCCCACTTTTCCGACATGCTTCTCACGAATTGAAGCGCCCTTGTTCCATCCTGCATGGGTGCTGGGAACGGATCCGTAAGAATGAAGCGGTAATTGCAGGATACAACAGAGATGCCTGCTTCCAGACATTCTCTAGTCAGCTCATCTCGAAGGAAGTCCTCCTTGTCTCCCCCTGTATACCCGCCTCCATGAAAAAAGACCAGAACGGGTGAACGCCCGGTATCATGTTCTACTATGTAGGCGTCCAATACGTTTCTGTCGTAAGGTCCATAAGCTACATTTTTGTATTCCTTAATTGCCATCTTTCCAATCAACCTTTCCTTTTTTTTACTTATTGTATCATACCGAAAACGCAGTTAGAAGGTGTAACGCAGAGAGGATTTCTTGTTAATGTGACGAATACGTAATCTTGGAGGTGGTTGCTTTGAATATCGAACATGTCCCAGCAGCTGATCATTGCCCTGTCCCACAAAGAATACATACTTTTATGGATGCCTGGGTTGAATGGTTAAGTGGGAATAAGTTTCCGGTCGCTTTTTTGGGAGACAGTACAGTTGACGGCGCTAATACGACAGATTGGGTCCGCAATACGATCGGAACCGACAATATTTCTCCTAATGCTTTCTCCAAGAAACTGGAGGGTATGCTTCGTCAAGCTACGAATAACGATAAGCTGCGCATATACAATGCAGGATTCAGCGGTCAAATAGCAAGCTGGGCGGTCAACATTCTGGATCAGGAGTTTGCAGAAGACTCCCCTTATGGGGACGTAAGAATGGTCGGAATCGGCTTCGGTATTAACGACCGGCTCGCATATCCGGACGAGAAAGCCTATAGAGAACAATTCAAAGGGTATATCAAGCAAATGATAGAATGGTGTTACGCAAGAAACATCCAGCCCTTCTTAATTACGACCCAAGCCGTTGTCAATCCCGGGGTCCGTACGGATTATACTGAGGCCTACCCCATGCGTACGGGTGAAATGATTAATTCCATAGCCAACGAAGTGAAACGTGAGCTTGCAGATGAGCTAGGGCTGCAGTTAATCGACCTCAACAAATATACTGAGAAGTTCTTGCTGTATTCATCCAGCAGTGCACACAGCATTATTTCGGATAAGCTCCATTTTGGTGACATCGGCCATCAGTATGAAGCGGACGTGATCTTCTCTCACCTGGCACCTAGAACGATCATCGTGGACGGATATTCCAAAATTGATTATTCAAGTCAAAAAGTGACGAACTGCGTTCCAGAGGATTGGATAGTGATGCCTCCTGCACCGACAGATAGCTTCAAGGTTATGGTCGATTGCACGAAGGACAATGAAGCAGATACAAAAATTATGTCTGCATGGGTGTTTGTGAACTCCAAGAAAGCTTTAACCTTAAAGGCTTATAGAACCCATTCATCAGACACTTATATAAAAGTAAATGGCATTGCTAAAGCTTTAACCGGGTTTGAGACGGTAGTAGATCAATTGGAGCTGGGACTTCACCGGCTTGAAGTTTATACAGGAGCATCAGCGAAGGTGGATTTTAAAGGATTTATCCTGGAGTAGCGGTTTGTAAAGCCCCAAACAACCTGACCGGTGAAGGTCAGGTTGTTTCTATGCTCCTATCAGCTGTTCTGCTGCTGGAAAGTCTTCATAAACTCCGCAAGTGCCTTGCAGCTCTCATATGGCACCGCATTATAGGTTGAGGCACGCAGATGACCTACATCACGATGACCTTTCAGACCGACAAAACCCTCTTGCTCAGACTGCTTGAGGAACTTGGCTTCCAGCTCATCGTTTCCAAGAGCGAAGGTGATGTTCATAATCGAACGACTGGATGGATCAACCAATCCATGATAGAATCCACTGCTTGTGTCAATCGCATCATAGATCAGCTTCGTCTTCTCCTGATTGAATTGCTCCATCTTGGCCAGTCCGCCGAATTGTTTAATCCACTTCAGTACGAGATTAACCATATAAACAGAGTATACCGGAGGAGTATTGTACAACGATTTGCCCTTGGCATGTATATCATAGCGCAGCATTGATGGGAGGTGCTTCGGAGTATTCTGCAGCAAATCCTCGCGGATGATCACAACAGTGACACCGGATGGGCCCAGATTCTTCTGTGCTCCCGCATAAATTAACCCGAACTGCGACACATCCACAGGACGGCACATAATGTCACTCGACAAGTCCCCGATGAGAGGAACAGAGCCTGTGTCGGATACTGGTGGAATTGCGAGCCGGCAATCGTCTCATTCGATGTGAGATGTATATAAGCCGTCTCCGCCTGAATGGACAAGTCTGCTTGGCCTGGCATACGAGTAAAGCCGTTCTCTTCTCCACTTGCTGCCGCATAGGTTGCCCCTGCCAGCTTCGCTTCCTTATAGGCTTTATCCGCCCAAGTCCCGGTAAGAATGTATCCGGCTTGTTGACCAGCCTGCACCAAATTCATAGGGATCATGGCAAATTGGGTGCTTGCCCCGCCTTGCAGGAATAAAACCTCATAACCCGAAGGAATGCCTAACAGCTCCTTCATGAGCGATTGGGCTTCATCATTAACCTGCTCATACTGCTTGCTGCGATGAGAGATTTCCATGATCGACATGCCGATCCCCTGGAAATCGATGAATTGTTCCTGAGCCTGCTGAAGCACTTCAATAGGCAGTGCAGCAGGGCCCGCATTGAAATTATAAGCACGTTTACTCATAAGACGTAGTCCCCTTCTTCCCCTGATATATAAGTTGAACGAACGAAATAAATGCGAGCATCAGCCTGCAAGCTGCTGATGGCAATCGTTCGCCGTAATGAACTTTTGTTCCATTTAGTTAGGTAATATCGCTATGATAGCAGTATTCCTTGGCATGTTCAATAAAAAGACTCCTCTTTGTCTGAAAAATGTCTAAAATTCATCATACATCCGTCACTGCCTCGATTGGGGGCTGATCATGTTGAGGCAGCGTCACAGATACGGTGGTCCCTTCCCCATGCTCACTCTGGAATTCGAGTTTGCCATCATGCAAGTTAATAATTTCTCTACAAATAGACAGCCCGAGTCCGGTCCCCTCGGCCTGAGGGTTAACCTGAAAAAACTTCGATTCAATCCGCGATAAATGCTGCGGCTCGATCCCTATCCCCCAATCCATAACGTGGATGATCACTTCCTGATCCAACTGTTCAACCCTAAGCTCGATTGTACTGATCGGATGAGAGAACTTGATCGCATTCTCAAGCAAGTTAAGGAACACCTGTCTTAGTCGATTCGGATCCCCCGATACTGCCCATTTTCTATCCTGAACCTCATCGTTTAAGGGGAGCAGGATACTGATCTGTTTTTTCTTGGCTTTGGATTTCATCTGCAGAATAACATCCTCGAGCAAGCCCACTATTTGCACTCTTCTTACATCAAGATGAATCCTCTTCTTATCCAGTCGCGAGAAATCAAGCAGCTCTTCAACAAGTCCGATCAATCGATCTGTTTCCTTGGCAATAATACTTAAGCCTTGACGTGTCTCATATTCATCCTGCATGCTGCCAGTCTGGATCGTCTCGCTCCAGCCTTTAATGCTGCTGAGCGGAGTACGGATTTCATGCGAGATGGATGATATGAAGTCATTCTTAACTCCCTCGCTGCGGGCAATCTCCGAAGCCATGTAATTCAAGGTTTTGGCCAACTCGCCAATTTCATTGCGATCGGTCTCCTTTACCCTCACGTCGAACCGTCCAAGCGCCATTTCCGCTGAGGCCGCCGTAATTCGCTTGATAGGCTTGACAATGGAATTGGCTAGCGTCAGGCTGACAAGCAGAACTACGAACAAAACAGCCATTCCCATCACCATGGAAAGCAAAAGAAGGCGCAGCAAAACACGATCCACTTCTTCCAAAGATGTAACATAACGCAGGACGGCAAGTGTCTGGCCGTTATAGACCATTGGAGTTGACACCGCCATCACTTTTTCATCCGTTGTCTTGGTTTTCCCTACCCAGGCACCCGTTTTTCCTTTGATAGCCTTCTTCACATCATCGGTTTTCCTCTTGCTCTCCGAGGCAAATCCACTGGATGTCGCAAGTACGCTGTAATCCAAATCGATGATTTCTAATTCTGCTGATTCATACGAAAGATTTTGAACGAGCTCATTCAGATTCTGCTTAAAGGTGGTAAAATAAAGATTGTTCGAGTATTTGCTATTGAAGGATAATGACACCGACGCATGATTGGTAAGCACAGTCTCTATACTGCTGTAATAGTACTTTTTAACGGCTAAGGCCAGCACGGTTTCCACAAGAAGCAGGGTTAACAGAACAACAATAATAAACCGGGCAACGACTTGGCGTTTCAGCCCCCCGCGCATCCTCATACCCCGTTTTCCTTCCACATATAACCGTACCCCCAGATCGCTTCCACGTATTCAGGATTGGACGGATCCTCTTCTATTTTTTGCCTGACCCTTCTAATATTAACGTCAACGATCTTCGGATCGCCTACATAATTCACACCCCATATTTCATCCAGCAATTGGTCACGGCTCACGGGAACCTTGCGTCGCTCCATCAAAAGCCGGATAAGGGCAAACTCAGTAGGTGTCAGCTCAATTCGCTCGTCACGCTTGAACAGTTGGTTCGTCTTGGGATGCAGCTCGAACGGTCCGGATACGATTGAATCACCATGATTCGAACCCGCCTTCACTAACCTCACACGCCGCATTAAGGATTGGACGCGCGCCATGAGCTCCGCCGGACTGAACGGCTTGCCCATATGATCGTCAGCCCCAAGCGACAGCCCCATTACCTTATCCTGCTCCTGCACTTTGGCTGTCAGGAACAGAATTCCTATCTTTTCATTAAACTCCCGGACAAGCCGGCACACCTCGAACCCGTCAATCCCAGGGACCATTACGTCCAAAAGAGCAATGTCGATTGTCAGATCCTCACGAAGCAATTGAAGAGCATCATCCCCGTTATCTGCTTCAATAACCTGATATCCGCTTCGCTTCAGATTCACGACCACGAAGCTCCGGATGGAATCCTCATCCTCCAGTATTAATACTTTGCCGCCGCCATTGTCACTTACAGGTTTCATGCTTGTATGATCCATACTCATAACAGGAAGTCCTCCTCTTGTCCGACCGTTTCCGTTACTAAGTGAAAGAATTCCATGCCGGAGCTTGCCGCCGCCTGATTGATGATGTACACGGTATTGGCTGTTCGGGTCAACTCGATCCAGGCTCCGTCTTCATCGTCTCTCCACAGTTCAACCGGGATATATCGAATCTCCGCGAGCAGTGACCTGTCCGGCATAGACAAGAAGCGAAGCGAGTGCTCCGTCCGTTCCAACGTATACCGACCATACCAGTCTTGCGGAATATTAATGTAGAACCCGCGATTATTCTCGGTGTAACGCTCAAGGACGAACGATAGCCCCGTCCCCCCATCCCATTTGTAAAATTGCAGAATCCATGGAATCTCTACCATTGCAGCCTCTTCATAACCTGGCGGTGCTATCATCTTCGGAATTTCAACGATTCCATCCTGATCCACATCCATGCTTAGAGCCGAGTAAGCCCGGAATGTGGGATTATCCCTCTCCGGGAATATCGTCTTCAGCTGTCCGGCATCCCATACAAGCAGTTGGGTTTTGGAAGAATGCGCGCCTATGCCCGCTTCCAGAATTACAGCTCGCTTGTTAGCAGATACTTGTCCTGACAGGACGTTATAATAACCGTTCACATACGGATCCAGCGATGTTTTTCCTCTCTCCGCAAGCGTTCGATCATACTGATACAGGGTAGCCCATGCAATATCCTTATCCCTGCCGCGTTCATGGGTTATTACCGTCATATCCTTCTTGCCGTCTCCGTCCAGATCGTCTATAATGAGCTCTTGGTATGAAGATTCCAATTGCTTTTGCAGCTGCCCTTCATTTCCCATTGAGTATATTGTGAGCCCCTTTTGATCTTTGCTGCTTAATGAGGAGTACCCGACGAGAATACTCAGTCTTCCGTTGCCCATCAGATCAACGAATTTCAAGGTGTCAAGCTCATTGCCTTCGCCCTGTATCGTATCGGCCATTTTCCATCCATCCAGAGCTCTGGACCATACTTGCCCAACGATCTTATCCTTATTGCCTTTATCCTTGTAGAACATAACGGCTTCTTCGTTGCCGTCCCCATTGAGATCCAGAATAGGGACTGTATTCATTTGATTGGATTTGCGCGGCCTTATAATTGCAGCCTCTGGAGGCAGATTAAGCTGGATTTGTTCCATCAGTCTCTCTTCTTCCGCCAACAGCTTGGGCAAGCGCATATAAGTCTGCGGAGGCTGTGTCAGGCTGCAGCCCGAAGTAAGCAGTGCACAAGCGAGCCCTATTATGATCCATTTCCACTTCATAAGCATGATTATAATTTCCTCCGAGTCCTCGGTATCCGTACCATTATACTATACATAATAGTAACTTTATTTTGTAAACAATAGGTAACAATCCAGTAACAATTTCAGCAAAACAGAGGATTCGAGCGGTAATTCAGAAACATTATGGAAGAATGTGTCGTTTAATACGAGAATCTATTATAATGACATTAGACTCTACTTAAGAATGGGTGAACTTCTTACTAATGAAAGCTGTCAAATACATCATTCTGTTCATGTTGCTAATTCAATTTTTTCTGCCTTCCACCTTTTCGGTGGCAGATGTATACCACAACCGGATGGATTATGAGCTTGTTAAAAGCAATCTCCACGACATAGATGCCGTTCTTCAACAGATGAAAAGAGAAATCAAAACTCACAACCTCAAAGATTATGTGATCGT
This sequence comes from Paenibacillus sp., assembly GCA_029239545.1. Lineage (GTDB taxonomy): Bacteria > Bacillota > Bacilli > Paenibacillales > NBRC-103111 > Paenibacillus_AA. The sequence continues at coordinate 2,564 of JARBUQ010000071.1, read as the reverse complement.
CCTCGGTGATTCCGTTCTGTACGGAAGCCCAGGCGACTCCAACCAGGTATTCAATGCTTTCTTACAGCAATATCCGGACGCGCCCGGAATTTATAACCTGTCCCTTCCAGCGATGCAGCTTGGCGACCTGTACGTCATGCTGTTGAAGCTTAAAGAATACGGCATTTCTACAGATCGGCTTATTTTTAATATGCGGTATGCTTCCTTCATTGAACGCGACCCTTTTCCAGCGGCTGTATTCTGGCTTAAGGAAGAGCTGCACCGCCTGGACCCTGCTTCGTACAAGCATATTCTGGACCATTTGATCTCGACCGGATATAATCCGCCCAATACGTTATATGAACGCTATAGTTATTACCTTCATGAGGTGTTGATTCCGAAAATATCGCTGTTCCGTTATCAAGACACTATTAAGGTAAAAATCAAACATAAGTGGCTGGCTTTACGAGGAAAACCTATTCCGAGCGATGCGCTGGGTGACCCGCGTCCATGGTCGGACAAAGATTTCACTGATTTCATGGGAGACGAGGCTTTAATCAAGAGCTTCTCTGATAAACCTTTTGATCTGACTGAGAATAATCCCGACATCTACTTCTTGAACAAGATTATCGCAATGCAAAAGGGCAAGCAGACGCTTGCACTGCTGACCGGCACGAATCATGAAATGATGAAGGAGTATGTGCACAAGCCTCAGTATGTAGACAATTTGACCGCACTGGACAAGTATATGTCCGATCAGCCCGTCAAATATGTTAATCTTGAAGGACGCATTTCAAACGCTTTGTTTACCGACCATACTCATTTCACCCCAGAGGGATATGAGCAATTATCCGAGATTATATGGAATGAACTGGAATAGGAGATTTGATCAATGCTGTTTCATACGCCTGAATTCGCAGGATTATTAATTGTTTCGCTTCTGCTCTATTATTGGATGCCGAAGAAACGTATTTACATGTTAACCATTGCCAACATGCTCTTCTACGGAGTTGCCGGTATTGGGAATTTATTTATCTTTCTTGCGATCACCATCATTTGTTATATGTGCTCCAAGTTCATGCGGGGCCCTTACAGCAAAATCTTTTTGTGGATTGGGATAGGGATCAGCTTAGCCAACCTAATTTTTTTCAAATATATTGTATTCTTCATGCGAAGCGTTGGAAGCCTGCTCGATATTGAATTGGTTGCTGCGGATTCCTTCTGGGTGTCCATCGTTCTGCCAATCGGGATCTCGTTCTATACGTTTCAAGTGATTGCCTACTTGGTTGATGTCTACCAGCACAAAGCTGAACCAGCCAAAACGCTCCTGAACTTCTGGGTGTTTATCTCCTTCTTCGCACATCTTGTGGCGGGACCAATTATGAGATCCCATGAATTTATGCCCCAGATTGAGCGAATCGAAGCGATCCGTTTCAATAAACGGACGTTCAAGCTTGGGATTGCGTGGCTCACCGTAGGACTAATTAAGAAAATATGGCTGGCGGATTACTTATCCCCCTACGTCAATGAATACTTCGCCCTCGGCAGCAACATTACGGGAGCAGAAGCATGGATGGCGTCTTACATGTTCGCCTTCCAAATCTTCTTTGACTTCGCAGCTTACAGTGAAATGGCCGTAGGTATCGGGTACTTGTTCGGTATGGAGCTCGCAATCAACTTTAAAACACCTTACTTAAGCACCAATGCTACGGAATTTTGGCGTCGCTGGCATATTACCTTGTCTACTTGGATCCGGCATTACATCTACATCCCGCTGGGGGGATCACGCAAAGGACCTGTTCGTCAGTACACCAATCTGTTCCTTGCGATGGCTATATCCGGGATCTGGCACGGAGCTGCATGGACGTATGTGCTGTGGGGCATGTACCATGGTCTGCTGCTTATCGTCCACAAGCTATACACGATGCTGAAGGACAAGCTCGGTCTCAGTGCAATCGATAACAGCAAAATTTATCATGTCATCACGATTATTATTTTCTTCCATTTGACTTGTCTCGGCTGGATTTTATTCCGGGTGCAGGGGCTGTCAAACGCCTTCCATATGATACGCAAAATGTTCTCTCCCGAGGTATTTCAGTTTAACGGTATGTTGTTCCCATATGTATACATCGTGATTGCTTTGTTCGCACTGCATGTCGGGGAATATTACTTGTTCAAGCATGCTTCGACATTAGCCAGAGTGTGGGATCAACGTTTTCCAGCACCCATACGAGCTGTGCTGTATACGGCTATCGCCGCTTGTCTGATCTTGTTCTTGAAAGGTGATCAGAATACGTTCATCTACTTTCAATTTTAGAAGAAAACCTGGCTCATCTGTTGATGAGTCAGGTTTTTTGGGTTTGTTCAACATTCGGTCAACATTCCGTTCAAGTTTGGACATATTTATTCCGGGGTTCAGCCTTTCATCGAGTTATACTAAGGGTGTAGAGCTCAATGCTGACTTCTAGATTAATATTCGAATGGAGGAATACGATATGGAACAAGTAATTTCCCCTCAAGATCACATTATGGAACGACCCATTATGCTGGATGCCTTCGATCCTTTCTATAGCCACTTCAGAATG